>NZ_JACJEP010000022.1:0-26311 GCF_014164135.1 Pseudoalteromonas sp. SG45-1 | reverse complement strand
TTTATTTTAGGTAACTTGAAGCAACTGACTTGTAATCAGTAGTCTGTATAAGTTACCCGCTCGACTTTGTTAGTCGGCACCATTTATTTAAAAGCCTCGCTTATAGCGGGGCTTTTTTGTTTCTATATGTCTAATACTAATCCGCAATAATACTTAATTAATTTGAGTGATTAAATCTGCCGTCAACTGCGTTAAAAATTTCTGATACAAGACAAAAATAACGAAATTTTTGCCTTGTTATCGACACGATTTTCTTACCTCAAAATAGATCACTTAATTAAGCGAATTAGGTATAATCTTTTAGATACACTACAAAAAGTTAATTTTAGTATTAAAAATTGCTGATCATTTACTCATTTTTACCGTATAACTGGCTATTATGTTAATTCATCGCTAGCTATGTAATGTTATGTAAAGTAAGTTGAGCAAAATTTGCCAAAGTGCTTGAATTACGTTCATAAATAGCAGTAATTTAGGTTTAATTATGATTTGGCAATGCAAGCCAACCCTACTGGCAATTAGTGTGATGCTGCTGAGCGGCTGTGCGAGTGATTTAAACTCGTCTCAGCGCATGCAAGTCCCTAATAATATGCCTCAGCAATGGCAGCAAGAAGCATCAAGCTCAGTATTAAAAGTACAAGAGCAATGGCTTACACAATTACAAAATCCTACGCTTAATAAATTTGTACAACAGGCACTTAAAAATAACCAACAGCTTTTGCAAACGAGTTATGATGTTGAAATTCAAAAGCAGCAACTTATAGTCTCGGGCGCTGCACTTTGGCCAAGCCTTGATTTATCAACACGTACAAGCCGTAGTAAAGACAACCGCCCTGTAAGTTACGACAACGCAAGCTCAGCTAGTTTAAACTTAACTTACGAGGTTGATTTATGGGGTAAGCTCTCTGACGCCAAGCGCGAAGCTAATCTTAACTATTTAGCTCAGCAGGCACGGTTTGAGCAAGCTAAACAGCAACTTGTTGCTGATGTAGTAACAGGTTGGTTTGATGTGGTTACGGCGCAGCAATTACTGGATTTATTTAAGCGTCGCGAAGCCAACTCACAACAAAATCTTGATATTATTGAAGCTGGCTATCGCCAAGGCATAAACGAAGCGCTCGATGTGTATTTAGCGCGTAATGAGCTTAATAATGAACGCTCTCGCATTGCCACTCAAACAGCGAGTTTATCGGCATCAGCACGTGTACTTGAGCGTTTACTTGGTGAATACCCAAAAGGCGCTATTACTGCTAGTAGTGACTTACCTGTTATTAATACCGATATTCCTCTAGGATTACCTTCTGAGCTTATAACGCGAAAACCTACTCTACGTGCAAGTTGGTATGAGCTTTTAGCAGCCGACGCATCATTGGCATATGCGCACAAACAACGCTTTCCAAGTTTAGATTTAACGGCTTCATTAAGTGATAGCACAGACAGAGTAAGCGACTTGTTTTCTCCATCAAGCCTTGCATGGTCCTTGTTAGGTAGTATTTCAGCGCCACTTTTTGAAGGTGGGCGCTTAAAAGCCAACGAAGAAATAGCGCGTCTTAATACTCAAAAGCAAGAGCAGCTTTATTTACAAACGCTTTATGACGCATTTGGTGATGTTGAAAATGCAATTTCGCAGCAGAAGTCCCTCAAAGCTCAATATACAAGCACGTTAGAGGCACAAGAAAACGCACTTGCTGCAGAGCAATTGTCGTTTGAGCAGTATCAAAGTGGCTTGGTAACTTACACGACAGTGCTTGATGCCCAAGACCGTTCTTTTGACGCGCAAAGCTCCTTAATCGATATTAAAAACCAATTAATAGCCAATAGAATTAACCTACACATTGCCCTTGGTGGTGATTTTGCAAAGCCCTCAAGTGAACTAAAGAGCAATAACGATGAAAACTAAAACAGCAAAAATTATTATTCCAGCGGTGGTTATTGTTGCCACAATTTTAATTGTTATGTTTATTAAGGGGAATCCACCAGAGGCTAAACGCTTTGGGACACCTCCTAAGGCATCAATAAGTGTGGCTGCGCTTGAGCTAAAACCACAAAATTATCAAGTTATGATAGACAGCTACGGTACGGTAAAACCACGTACACAAAGTTTGTTAGTGGCTCAGGCATCTGGGCAAATAATTGAAGTAAGTGATGACTTTAGAGAAGGCGGTTTTTTTGAAAAAGGCGATGTACTTTTAAAACTAGACGACAGAGATCATCAGGCTGAAGTTAAATCTGCTCAAGCCAATTTATTAACCGCAGAGCAAGGTTTGCTAGAAGAGAAGGCGCGTGGGCAACAAGCCATTACCGATTGGAAGCGCCTTGGCGGCTCAAATCAGGCAAGCAGCTTAGTACTACGTGAGCCACAACTAGCAGCCGCTGAAGCTGAGGTTTTATCGGCTCAGGCAGCACTTGAAAAAGCGATGCTTGATTTAGAGCGCACTAAAGTAACGGCGCCATATGCGGGGCGTATACTTAGCCGCAGTGTTGATTTAGGGCAAGTTGTTACTAACAACACACAGTTAGCAACCATTTACGCAATCGATAGCGTTGAGATTCGCTTACCAATTAAAAATAAAGATCTCCCATTTGTAAATTTACCAGAGCAGTATCGCGATGGTGCTAAAAACCAAGCGGGTTCAATTGTTAAATTTACTTCTGACTTAGTAGGTGAGCAAACGTGGCAAGGTCAATTAGCACGCACAGAAGGTGCTATAGATGAAGGCGCACAGCAGCTTTATGTAGTTGCTAAAATTAATGACCCGTATAAAGCAACAGCAAATAACCAGTACCCAATAAAAATTGGGCAGTATATAAAAGCGCAAATTACCGGCAGAACAGTATCTAACGCACTTATAATTCCTAACAGTACAATTTATCAAGGAACGTACGTTTACATTGTTGAAGGTGGCGTACTTAAGCGCAAAGACATCACACTAGCTTGGCAAAATGCGACTCAGGCGATGATAAAAACCGGTTTAAACGCAAATGATAAGCTTGTTATTACTCCACTTGGCCAAGTAAGTTCAGGAACTCAAGTAAGTATTTTAGGTGAACAAAGCGCAGATCAACCTAAAAGCCGTGGAGTGAATGGGCAAGGTAAAGGAAAGCGCCCGACTCCAGAGCAGCTTGAACAAAAAGCAAAAGAGCTTGGTATTAGTGTTGAAGAGTTAAAAAAACGCCGTCCAGCAAAGCAAGGAGATAAGCCATGATAGCTTGGTTTGCCAAAAACCATGTTGCTGCTAACTTATTGCTAGTAACGTTGCTGCTGTCGGGGCTTTTTAGTTTATCGACTAAAATACCGCTTGAAGTATTCCCTTCATTCGAAACCGACATGATAAGCGTGAACGTAAGTTTGCGCGGCTCAACACCAGAGGATGTAGAGCAAGGCGTAACAATTCGTATAGAAGAAGCCGTACAAGATTTAGAAGGTATTAAGCAAATATTTAGCCGCTCTTCTGAAGGCTCAGGCTCTGTAACAATTGAAGTTGAAACGGGCTACGACCCGCGTGAGCTTTTAGCCGATATTAAAAGTCGTGTAGATGCAATTAACACCTTTCCAGCCGATGCTGAAAAGCCAATAGTCGCGCTTGCGGAACGAATTCGCGAAGTTATCGCGGTTACCGTATCAAGTGATTACGGCGAAAAAGAAACCCGTGAATACGCAGAAACAGTACGCGATCAAATTCTACGTTTACCAAATGTGACGCAGGTAGAGCTAAGTGGTGTTCGTGATTATGAAATTGCCATTGAAGTAAGCCAAGACGTTCTTCGCCAGTACGATTTAAGTTTGGCACAAATATCGAGTGCCATTGCTAATTCAAGCTCTGATATTTCTGCTGGTAACTTAAAAACTGAAGGTGGGGACGTACTTATAAGCTCTAAAGGGCAAGCATATCGTAAAGATGAATTTGCCAATATTGTTGTTAAAAACCAAGCTGACGGCACTATTATTCGTTTAGGCGATATTGCAATAATTAAAGATGATTTTGAAGAAACCCCAGTACGTACTCGCTTTAATGGTAAGCAGGCTGCATTTATCGACGTATATCGAATTGGTCCGCAAAGTGCGATTACTGTTGCTGACGAAGTTAAAAATTACATAAAAGAGCAACAAAGCTCCCTTCCACAAGGATTTGAACTAAGTTACTGGGATGATGATTCGGAGCTGGTTAAAAGTCGAATTGCCACACTAACGACCAATGCCCTACAAGGCGGTATTTTAGTACTTGCTTTGCTTACTTTGTTTTTACGACCTGCAATTGCATTTTGGGTATTTATTGGTATTCCGGTTTCGTTTATGGGCGCGTTTATAGCGATGCCTATATTTGGCGTAACCCTTAATATTATGAGCTTATTTGGCTTTATATTAGTACTTGGGATTGTTGTTGATGACGCCATAGTTACTGGCGAAAATGTCTATACCCATTTAAAAACAGCTAAGTCGGGCGAGCAGGCTGCAATTTTAGGTACTCAAGAAGTCGCAACACCAGTAACATTTGGTGTATTAACTACCGTTGCCGCCTTTTTACCTTTGGCCTTTATTGAAGGGGCGCGCGGTGCTTTGTTTGCACAAATACCGGTAGTGGTTATTCCGGTATTATTGTTTTCATTGATTGAATCTAAATTTGTACTACCCGCACATTTAAAATATATAAAACTACGCCACGAAAAAGGCGAACCTTCAAAGTTTGATGTTATTCAACAGCGTTTTGCAGATGGATTTGAAAACGCGATTTTAAAATACTACCAACCCACTTTAAATTTAGCACTGCGCCATAAATTGGCTTCGGTAAGTTTGTTTGTTGGTGTGTTTATAATAATTTTAACCATGATCACTAGTGGTTGGACTAAGTTTGTATTTTTCCCGCGTATACCAAGCGAAACAGTCCGCGTTAACTTAACACTACCAACAGGTACGCCGTTTGAAGTCACTAATAAATACGTAATTGATATGTCGCAAAAGGCGCAGCAATTACAAGAAAAATACCGCGACCCAGATACAGGTGAAAGCGTTATTTTAAATATATTAGCCACAACAGGTGGGCGCGGTGGTGTATCTAATTCAGGTTCTGTACGCTTTGAAATAACACCGGCTGAAAAGCGTGAATCAGACATAGGATCAAGAGAGCTTGCCAGCGAATGGCGCGATTTAATTGGTGTCATTCCAGGCGCTGAAAGCTTAACGTTTAGAGCTGAAATTGGCCGAAGTTCTGACCCAATTGACGTGCAGCTGAGCGGGACTTCGTTGACTATTTTACAAGACGTGGCTGATCACATTAAAACCCGTTTATCGACCTACCCAACGGTATTTGATATTGCCGATAGCATGTCTGATGGTAAAGAAGAGTTACAAATAGAGCTTACGCAGCAAGGCTTAGCGCTGGGCTTAAATAGAGTTAATGTTGCAGGTCAAGTGCGTAACTCGTTCTTTGGCTCGCAAGTCCAACGTATTCAGCGCGGACGTGATGATGTACGTGTAATGGTTCGCTTGCCTATAGACGAGCGCCGCTCTGTAGCCGATTTACAAAATATACTCATCAATACACCTACTGGTGGCTCGGTGCCGTTATCGCATGTTGCAACTCTTACCGCAGGGCAAAGTCCATCAACCATTAACCGAATAGACCGCTACCGTACTTTAAATGTAACAGCGGATATTGAAAAAAATAACACCAACATGACCATACTTCAGGCTGACCTAACGGAGTATTTAGATGAGTTAATGCAACAATACCCTGGAGTAGATTATAAACTAGAAGGTGAGGCTAAAGAGCAGCGAGAGTCGTTTGGGTCATTGGCTTGGGCACTTGTGTTTGTATTTTTCATAATTTATGCGCTATTAGCGATACCGCTTAAGTCTTACTTACAGCCAATTATAGTAATGAGTGTAATTCCATTTGGCATGATAGGTGCTGTAGTCGGGCATTGGATTATGGGCATGGATTTAACCATTATGAGCTTGCTTGGTATGCTCGCCCTAACTGGGGTGGTAGTAAATGACTCCCTTGTACTAGTTGATTTTATCAATAAAAAGCGTAGTGAAGGCGGCAAATTACTAGATGCAGTTAAAATTGCCGGTGCATCGCGTTTTCGCCCTGTAATGCTAACAAGTTTAACGACCTTTATTGGCTTAATGCCGTTATTATTTGAAAAAGCGACTCAGGCGCAGTTTTTAATACCTATGGCGGTAAGTCTAGGGTTTGGGATTATTTTTGCGACCTTTATTACTTTATTGTTAGTACCAATAAACTACATGATGATGGAGCGCTTTCAAGGTTGGTTTAAGTAAATAAGCGTAAGCATTTAAAATTTAGCTGTAAGTAAGAAATTGCTTGCAGCTTTTTTTTGCCAAAAATTATAAAAATAATGTACGAAGGTATAGCAAAAAAATGAATAAGTAATAAGAGGGAGTATAAAAAGTAAGAAGGTGTTCCCCAAGATACGGTACCCGGTTTCAGTCCTGAAACCAGAAGGTTTCAGGGCGGAAATCTGCGGTTTACCGTAGGCTTCTCGGTACATGCCGAGCTTGCACAATAGTAGACGAACAGAAATCCTGGTATAAAATTTATCGGCTCAGGGACTTAACCAAGCTCCGGTACCCCAGGGAACAATTTAAGTATATAAGACATAATCCAATCCTTAAACCCTAAACGTAAAAAATTAAACCGTTCGCTTAGTTTTCCCGCATCTTTAACTCGTCATTTACTTTATCGCATGGTTTTTGAGCTTGATCATACAATTAATTGGAGTTGCTTTTTATCGAGTGGTAGCATTGCCTTAACTTGCAAAGCGAAGATTCGATTATGAACGATTTACCCGATTACGAAAAAGCTCAACTGCTTTTAGAAAAAAACGAAATATTTGTATCACCTGCCGAAGCGCATGGTGTAATTAGTGGTTTACTTGCGTGTGGTTTAACCATTGACGACAAAGAATACTTAGGCCTTTTGAGCGATGTGTTTAACGATGGTGAATCATTTAGTAACGATTTAAAGCAGTTTTTTGGCACTATTTATAAGCAAGTAGTTGCGAGCTTTAATGATGACGAATTTCAGTTTGATTTATTTTTACCAAACGATGACGAAACACTCATCGATCAGGCTAATGGCCTCGTATCATGGGTAGCAGGGTTTATGCTTGGTTTTGGCTTAAAGCAAAAAGATTACGGTAAGTTATCAAGCGATGTTAAAGAGGTTATTACTGACTTTAGCGAAATCACTCGCCTAGATACCACTTTTGAAGAAACCGAAGAAGACAGCCAAGCGCTGCACGAAGTGATTGAATATGTGCGCGTATCAGCACTACTTTGTTTTGCAGAGCTTGGTAAAGAGCAAAACACGCAAAGTACTAAAAAAACACTTCATTAGTTTAAAAAGTTAAACGGGTTGGTTAATAATGGTTGAAGTACAAAAGTCAGAATTTAAAGCACGCCGTGAGCGTTTACTTGCGCAAATGGATAAAAATAGCGTTGCTATTATTCCCGCTGCGAGCGAAGTGACGCGTAGCCGCGATACCGAATATGCATTTAGACAAGATAGCGACTTTTTCTATTTAACAGGCTTTAACGAACCCGACGCTGTACTTGTACTATGTAACAACAGCGATGCACCCAGTACTTTATTTTGCCTAGATAGAGACAAGCTTGCAGAAATTTGGCATGGCCGCAGAGTTGGCTTTGATAAAGCTAAAAGCGACTACTTGTTTGATGAAGCTTACCCGTTAAGTGAATTAAACGATAAGCTACTCGATATACTAAATGAAAAAGATGCGATTTATTTTGCACAAGGTGCTTATCCTTCATTTGATACCAAGGTGTTTACGTTACTAGGTACGCTTAGAAGTGGCTCACGAAAAGGCTTCAAAGCACCGAGTACTTTAAAAGAAATACGCGGCCTTATTCATGAAATGCGTTTGTTTAAATCGCCAAGCGAAGTAAATGTTATGCGAGAAGGCTGTGAAATTAGTGCGCGAGGGCACATGCGCGCTATGCGTTTTTCACATGCCGGAGCTACTGAATTTCAGCTAGAGGCAGAGCTGCATCATCATTATGCCATGAATGGTGCGCCGCACCCGGCGTACGGCACAATTGTTGGTAGTGGCGACAACGCCAATATTTTACATTACACGCAAAATAGCGACGTATTAAAAAATGGCGACCTGGTACTTATAGACTCCGGTTGTGAGCTACAAGGTTACGCAGCCGATATTACCCGTACTTTTCCAGTAAATGGTCAATTTAGCGAAGAGCAAGCCGCGCTTTATAATATTGTTCTTAAAGCGCAAGAAGTTGCTTTTGATGAAGTAAAACCCGGTGGTTACATGTCGCATGCTAATAAACTAGCAATGGAAGTAATGACCCAAGGTTTACTTGATTTAGGTATTTTAACCGGCGACTTTGATGAGCTAATGGCAAAAGGGGCATGTAAAGAATATTACATGCACGGGCTTGGGCATTGGCTTGGTTTAGATGTACATGATGTTGGCGATTACAAAGTAAATAACGTTGAGCGTGTATTTGAGCCCGGTATGGTACTCACCATAGAGCCTGGGCTTTATATCAGCGAAGACTCAAGCGCACCGCAAAAATACAAAGGCATTGGTATTCGTATTGAAGATAACTTGCTAGTTACCGAAACAGGCCATGAAAACTTGACCCTAAGCGTGCCTAAAAAAATTAGCGATATAGAAGCACTTATGCTAAGTGCTAAAAACGTATAAAGCTCGGAGAGTAAAGTGGCTAAGCAGTTTGATGTAGTTGTTATTGGCGGTGGTTTAGCGGGAGCAAGCTGCGCGTTAAGTGTGGCTAAAACTAATCCCGCGTTAAATATTGCCGTTGTAGAAGCTAATCAAGTTACCGGCGACTACCACCCAAGCTTTGACGACAGAAGCATTGCACTTGCTCAGCAATCGGTAGAGTATTTACAAAGCCTCAATTTATTTGAACAAAATGCCCCTTACACCGCCGCAATCAAAAAAGTGAGCGTGTCTGATAGAGGCCACTTTGGCAAAGCGCACATTAATTGCGACGAATTTGCTAAACCTTCACTTGGTTACGTAGTAGAAGTTAACCCTTTTGGCCGAGCGCTCCACCTGCGTTTAACGCAATCAAATATTACGCTTTTGTGCCCCGATAGCGTAATTGCCATTGAGCAAACCCTGCATAGCAATACACTTACCCTGCAAAGCGGCGAGCAATTAAGCGCAGCGCTATTGGTTATTGCTGATGGTGCACAATCACCCACACGTAATTTACTTGAGCTTGGCTTTAATACTCAGCCTTATGAACAAGGCGCAATTATTGCCAATGTAGAAGTGGCTGGTGGGCATAATAATCATGCCTTTGAGCGTTTTACACAAAGCGGGCCTATGGCGTTATTACCCATGAGCAATAAGCGTTATTCGTTGGTGTGGTGTATGAGCCAAGATCAGGTTGAACAGCACATGGCACTTAATGAACAAGACTTTATAAGTGCCCTACAAAGTGCGTTTGGTTATCGCGGTGGTCAATTTACTAAAGTAGGCATGCGCACGAGTTACCCGCTCGTTTACGGGCAAGTCGAGTCTTTGACTGCGCACCGTACAGTGGTTATTGGTAATGCCGCACATGCTATTCATCCTATTGCAGGGCAAGGTTTTAATTTAGGCCTTCGCGACGTGCAAGTACTAAGTAATTTAATAGCAAACAGCCAACACGGTTTAGGCAGCTATGCGTTTACACGTGAATATTCTAAAAAGCGCAGTGATGATATAAAAACCGTAATGAGCTTAACCGATGCACTTGTTAGGCTTTTTTCAAACTCATCGCGAGTGCTTGCATTGGGGCGCAGTATTGGGTTGTTTTCGATGGATTTATTTCCCGCATTAAAAGCGCCATTAGCCAAACAGTTAATGGGGCAAGTTAAACAAGGTAGGCGTTTATGAAGCAAGCACAGGTTTGTATTGTAGGTGGTGGCTGCGTAGGGCTAACACTAGCACTTGGATTGGCAAAAGCCGATATAAGCGTCGTTGTACTCGACGGCGCACCAACACAAGCGTTGCCAACTGACGAATATGGTTTGCGCGTAAGTGCGCTAAGCATTGCAAGTCAAACCTTGCTTGAGCAATTAAATGTATGGCCCGAAATTATCGCACAGCGAGCGTGTGCTTATACGCATATGGATGTACGCGATGCCGACAGTTTTGGCAAAATAGCGTTTGATAACAAACAACTTGAGCTTGAGCATTTAGGCCATATTGTTGAAAACGACATTATCCGCTACGCGCTCATAAAAGAGTTGGAACAACAAAGTAGTGCCACGTTAATGTTCGATACACAGTATCAGCAAATACATCAAAGCGAATCAGATGTATTTATAACGCTTAAAAGCGGCGAGCCAATTATTGCAAAACTGCTGGTGGCCGCTGATGGGGCAAACTCAGCTATTCGCAAACAATTTAATATGGCGCTTAGCTTTAAAGATTACGATCACCATGCGCTAGTCGCAACCGTAAAAACCAAAGAGCCGCACGCAAATACCGCACGCCAAGTGTTTTTACCAACCGGGCCGCTGGCATTTTTACCTCTGAGCGATGCAAATACCCATTCAATAGTATGGTCTACTAGCCCCAACCACTGCGATGAGCTGCTTGCAATGGACGACAGTGCCTTTAATAAAGCTGTTATGGCTGCAATAGATGGCCAATGCGGGCTATGTGAAGTGCAAAGTGCGCGCGCAGCTTTCCCACTTAAAATGCGCTACGCTCAGCAATGGGTTTCAGGCAAAGTGGTACTCATTGGCGATGCTGCACATACAATCCATCCACTTGCAGGGCTTGGTATGAACTTAGGCCTAAAAGACGCCGCTTATTTAATTGAGCTACTCACAAGTGATAGTAAGGAGTTTGCAAGCACGCGCACACTTCGCGATTACGAACGTACCCGTAAGCTCGATGCGCAAAAGCACATAGCCATGATGCAAGGGTTAAAAGAGTTATTTGAAGGTGCAAATCCGGTTAAAAAACTTATCCGCGGAGTAGGGCTATCATTAGTTGATAACCTAGGCCCAATAAAACACCTGTTCGCCAAAGAAGCGATAGGAAAGTGATGTAGGTTGAGTGAAACAAAACTCCACGAGAAAAGCGGTTAGTTATTCGCTTTTAATAAAAAACCGATGTTTAATTTAAGCATCGGTTTTTTATTAAAATAAATTAAGTACTTACTTTGTATGCTTTTTCGGTAAACTTTGTTATTTTTACATTAAATATAATAAAAAGTTTTTACTAAATTTTAAGGAAGAAATAAATGTTAAAAATAACACTCTTATTTTTTTTATTAACTGCGTCTGTAGTTCATGCAAAAGATAAACCGTGGGAGTCTTACGCTAAACTTCCAATGGTAGAGCAACCACAAATATCGCCAAATGGAGAAATGATAGCAACACTTTATAATACTGCTGAAGGCCCTACTATCAGTTTAGCTAAATTTCCTAGTATCGAATTCAATATATTAGCAAGTCTCAAAAAAGATAAAGACAGAGTCGACTTTATTCGTTGGTCAGGTAATAAATATATCATTGTTTCTGCTAGTTACCCTGAATATGTCAATGGTCAATACATGAGAGTTTCAAGGTTATATTCGATCAATGTTGAAACCAATGAAAGTAAAATGCTAACTACGCGACGTTTTTCTGAATATAAGTGGTATAGATATCAGAGTTTCAGACTCGTTTCCTCACTTAAAAATGAGCCAGATTTCGCGCTAGTGTCAACGTTTGATGAAAAAGATAAAGCTTATTCTGTTTTTAAAGTTGAATTAGGTGATTCTAGTTTTGATAAAATTCAGAGGAATAAAGAAAATATTGGAAGTTGGTATGCAGACCCTAAGGGAGTTTTACGCCTGGGGATCGCAATTGATAAAAAAGATGATAAGTTTATTGCTTCAATATGGTATCGAGCAAAGAAAGATGAAGCATTAAAAATGATTCATACCCATATTTTGGGTGAAGATAGTACTTTCTCCATCCAAGGCCTTAATGAAGATGGTACAAAAGCTTACGTCCTTTCTGATCGTGTATTAAACAGACAAGCTTTATGGTCATATGATATCGAGTCAGGGGAGTTTGAAGAGCTTGTTTATAGCAATGATAAATACGATATAAATAATGCAATCGTTAATAGTGAGGGCGATTTTATAGGGGTTGGCTACTATGATGATTTCTACAAGAGCCATTATTTTTCAGAGGTAGACGGTAAGCAAGAGCTTATGGTTGCTAATTTATTTGGTGATAAGCAAGCTAGTATTGTTAGCCGTAGTAAAGATAGAACACGAATTCTTGTAAATGTAATAAGTGATTCAGTCAGCCCTACTTATTATTATTTTGATTTAAACACAAAGAAGGGCGGCGCTTGGCTATCTAAATTTCCTTATTTAGCACGTAATAAATTTGTACCAGTGCAAAACTATAGCTTTAAAGCGAGTGATGGAGCTGAAATCTCAGGCTATTTTACAAAACCAGAAGGGATTAAAACTCCGCCGCTAATTGTTATGCCTCACGGAGGACCGCATAGTCGAGACTACAAATACTTTAATCGAGAGCTTCAATATTTAGTTAGTTTAGGTTATGCGGTATTGCAAGTGAACTTCAGGGGCTCAGAAGGTTTTGGTAGCGCTTTTGAAACTGATGGTTATTATCAGTGGGGTAAACGTATGCAACAAGATGTATATGATGCGATGGATTGGGCTACTAGAACCGGATTAACATCAAAAAATAATGCATGTATTTATGGCGCAAGTTATGGTGGTTATGTTGCATTAACAGCTGCATGGCAAGAGCCCGAACGCTTTAAATGCATTATTAGTATTTCTGGAATATCGGATCTAAAAGGGTTAGTTGAAGATGAAGAGCGACAAGATGCCTACCTAGGTAATATTGTTGATATGACTGATAGTAAAGCCGTTGATGCATTATCTGAGGTTTCGGCAATCAATATGATTAACCGAATTAAAGCCCCAATTTTGCTTATCCATGGGACAAAAGATACGAGAGTTGACTATCGACAATCAAAATATTTTTATGATAAAGCAAAGCGAAACCTAGATATAAAGTATGTTGAAATTGATGACGGAACACACTTTTTTGATGATCCAGAAAGCTTAAAAATACAATACAAAGAGGTTACTGAGTTTCTTAAAAAGCATTTGTAAGTAAATCAAATGAGCTTTTTTATTCAAAACCGATGTTTAGTTTAAACATCGGTTTTTTGTTTTTAAGTAGTTTGAAATAAATTTAGAGCTGCTCATTTTCACGCGAGCGTAGCTTGTAATTACTATCGTTAGCTAAAAAGTGCTTTGCGTTAAATCAGTTACAAATTCTCTTGTGCTTCATTCACCATATCTTTGAGCGCATCAATTAACATTGGATCTCGCGAGTTTTGCTTAGCAAGTTCTAATGCGTGTTTCATACTAGTGACGGCCTCTTTGAACTGCTTATTTTCAGTATAGCCTTGCGATAAACGCATGTGAGAATAGGCTGCATTTGGGTAATGGGTAGTAAAGTGTTTAAGCGTGGTAACAGCTTTAGCTGTGTTACCAAATTTTTGCTGGCTATGAGCAAATTCTACATATACATCTTGTGGAATTTTAAGCTCAAACCCATATTTATCACTCAGTGCTTGGTAGTAACCTGTAATAAGCGATACATCAGCAAATCTTCCATGCTCGTCAGTAACGCTAAAAATTAGGTCGCCAAATAAGTGAATTAGGCTATCGCTAAGGGCTGGTAGTATGGTGCCCATATGACTAAAAGTAGGGTAATGCTTATATTCCCATTTTAGTTGTGTGGGCATTTGTTGCTCTAAATTTACTAAAGTATTTAATACACCTGTATAAAAGCGTGACCCTTCACTTGCTACACTAATAAATAGCGATTGACCGCCTTTAGAGTTTTTAGTGTATTTTATAATATTATTTTTTAATTCTTCATCACTCCACCAACTGTTTGGGCTTATAGCTATATAGTTATTAAATAACTCAGGCTGATTAACTAAAGTATAAAGCGCTAAAGTACCTGCATTAGAGTGGCCAATTAAGGTGTTGTAGCCGTTAGTTGAGTAATTACTGTTTATGTAGGGCATGAGCTCGTCAGACACAAATTTTAAAAAATTGTCGGTTTGCCCCGCTTCAGGCCATTTATTTTTTACAAAGGTTTGAAACTCTGTTTTAGGTTCACCTTCTACTTTAGGTAAGTAATCACGAACGCGGTTAGTTGTATCAATACCAACGAGCATGGCATTAGGTATCTGCTCGTAATCAACAAGGGATTTAATAACACCAGACGCCGTATGAAAGTGCTCAACACCATCAAGTAAATAAATAACATAAAGCGGCTGATCGTCTTTTACAGTGTCAGGTATGAAAATTTTAATGGGTCTGTCTTCGTTCAGTATTTTTGATTGCAGAATGACTTTTTTACCAACGGTTATGTCAGTTGTATTGGTTTTTGCGTGGCTTAAAAATGGTGTACTAAAAGTAAGTATTAATACAAGCGATAGTAAGAGCTTCATAAATATCCTTATTTAATAATGTATTGCTTAATAATTGCACGGCTTTAAGTTTGAGTAAATACTTATATTTTGAGGCAGGTGTTAGACTTAAGTAATTCAAAGCTGCGCTTTTTTATGCGCGCAAGCTTGGCGTATATGATAAATATTAAACTACGAGTTTAGCTTTTCCTTTAGGCCTAAGGCTTGCTAACGGGATGAGCGAAGCTCGCAATAATTGCCTTTAAACTCTTATCTATAAAAGCTTAAAAAACCTGCTTGCTTAATTATCCGTCTAAGCGTAAAATGCGCGCTCATTTCGGCTTTTAAACTATTAATTCCTTGCCTTAAACCGACCGGCCGAAACGGTAGAAGGCTCTATTAACCGTAAGGAATATCCATGCGTCATTACGAAATCGTATTCATGGTTCACCCTGATCAGAGTGAGCAAGTAACTGGTATGATCGAACGTTATACTGGTTCTATCACTGAAGCTGGTGGTACTATCCACCGTCTTGAAGACTGGGGCCGCCGTCAACTGGCTTACCCAATCAACAAGCTTCATAAAGCTCATTATGTTCTTATGAACGTTGAAGCACCTACTGAAGTAATCAGCGAGCTAGAAACTACTTTCCGCTACAACGATGCAGTGCTTCGTAACTTAGTTATGCGTACTAAAAATGCTGTAACTGAAGCGTCTCCTCTTGCAAGAGAAGAGAAGAAAGAAGCACCAGCTGCTTAATTGTTTTGAGTCCTAGCATGGCATGTAGTCAGCAGTTATTATAATGGTTAGCCCATATATGAATCAGCTGGTTATATCTGGGGTAGTTTGTAAAACTCCCAAGTTTAGCCAAAGCCCTGCTGGCATCCCGCATTGTATTTTTGTTGTAGAACATAAATCAATGCAAACCGAAGCAGACCTTAACCGTAATAGTTATGTGAGGCTTCAGGTAGTTGCCAGTGGAAAGCAAATGCAACAACAGACTCAACATTTGCACGTTGGGCAGGCATTGCAAGTGAGTGGTTTTTTAAATCGCCACGAAGGTCGTAACGGCCTTAGCCAATTGGTTTTGCATGCTCAGCATATAGAAAGAATTATTTGAGGAATTAATCTCATGGCACGTTATTTCAGACGTCGTAAGTTCTGCCGCTTTAAAGCGGAAGGCGTACAACAAATCGATTACAAAGATCTAGCTACTCTTAGAAACTATGTTACAGAAAGTGGCAAAATCGTACCTAGCCGTATCACAGGTACTAGCGCTAAATACCAGCGCCAGCTAGCAACTGCTATTAAGCGTGCTCGCTACTTAGCCCTTCTTCCATACACTGACTTACATAAGTAAGCAGCGGATTAACAGTTTTTAAAAGGTGTAGAAACATGCAAGTTATTCTACTAGATAAGATCGCTAACCTAGGTAGCCTAGGTGAACAGGTTGTAGTTAAATCTGGTTTCGCACGTAACTTCCTTTTCCCGCAAGGTAAGGCAGTTCCTGCGACTAAAGCTAACATTGAAACGTTTGACGCTCGTCGTGCAGAACTTGAAGCGAAAATCGCTGAACAGTTAGTTGCTGCACAAGCACGCGCTGAAAAACTAGAAGCATTAGCAGAAGTTACATTAGTATCTAAAGCTGGTGACGAAGGTAAGTTATTCGGTTCAATCGGTACTCGTGACATCGCTGACGCTATCTCAGCTGTTGGTGTTGAAGTTGCTAAGTCAGAAGTTCGTTTGCCTCTAGGTACTATCCGTGAGACTGGTGAATTTGACGTATCAATTTCAGTTCACTCAGACGTAACGGCTACTATCAAAGTAATCGTAATCGCTGAAGCTTAATTTTTAATTAAGCTAAAAAAGCCGTGCTATTAGCACGGCTTTTTTGTGCCTATAATTTGGCTAACTTCATTAGTTGAGGGCACAGTTAAATAATACCAATCCGCAATAATACTTAATCATTTTGCGGGGCTAAACGTGTCGCTACCTGTGTTAAAAAATTCTCATTTACGACTGCATGGATGCAGAAGGTAGAGCAATGCAGGAGCAATTGCTGAGAACAACTAAATAGCGAATTTTTTGTCTAGCTATCAACACGTTTTTCCATCCTCAAAATAGCTCACTTAATTAAGCGAATTGGTATAAAGCCTCGCATAAGCCACTTTTTATTCAATTATTTTTTCATTCCTTTTAAACCTTTTCGAACTGTCATTACGTCTAACTTATTAATACACTTAAATAGCAACTCAACAATAATAATTAAAAGGCGGCATCACGGATGTTACACGTTAAACCCGAACCAACGCCTTTGTGCGAAGCTGCACTCATTGAGCGAGTTAAATCGGGTGATCAAGGCGCATACACAACGCTTTATGAGTTACATATAAAACGAGTATACGGTTTATGTTTACGCTTATTAGCAGACCAAGCACACGCTGAAGACGCCGCCCAAGAGGTATTTGTACAGGTATGGCATAAAATAGCATTGTTTGATGGGCGTTCGCAGTTTTCTACTTGGCTATATAGTGTTGCCAGTAATGTAGCGATAAGTTACCTGCGTAAGCAAAAAAACTGGTTACAAAAAGTAGTAAGTATTGAACACAGCGGTATGGATGAGCAATCAGCTAACGACTGCAAAGGCTTAAATGGCCTCGATAAGTTAATAGTAAGGCTTCCTGAGCGCGCACGTATGGTATTTGTATTATTTGCTATTGAAGGTTACAGGCACGAGGAAATCGCGGAGCAATTAGGTATGGCTGTTGGTTCAAGTAAGTCACAATATCATCGTGCTAGGCAGTTATTACAAGAGTGGTATGAAAATGAGTAAACCAAACTTTAACGACTACTTAAATAAGTCATTAAACACGCTTGATAAAGAAATTACGCCACAAAAAGATTTATGGGCGGGGATTGAGCGAGCAATTGTTAATAATAAGCAGAACCCAAACAGCACTATTATTTGGCCAAAACTAACGGCAATAGCAGCGTGTACTGTGGCTGTTTTAATTGCTGTTAATATATTTGTTATAGCACCTGAACCACAGCCCGTAGTGGCTATAAGTGATTACTTTTCGGCTCAAAAAAATAGTTTGTTAGTTGAATACGAAAATAAAGAAGCATTAACCACTAACTGGCAAACGCAACTACAAGAACTTGAAGAAGCTGAGCAAGCAATAAAGCAAGCTCTTGAAAACGAACCACAAAACCAAGCGCTACTGACAATGTTAGCGCAAATATATCAACAACAACTTGATTTAATTAACAAGGTGCACGCGCCACGTTGGCAGCACATTTAGGAGTACGATATGAAAGCGTTTTTATTAGGACTGAGCTTATTTCCACTGGCGGCATTTGCGGGTGAAAAAATAGATAAGCAAATAGACGTACCAAGTGGCGGCACTATTTTTATTGAAAACCAACGCGGTGATATACATATTACAGGCTGGGATAAAAACGAATTTAAAGTATCTGGCGAGCTTGATGATAAAGCACAGGGTTATGAGCTTAAAACAAGTGGTGATAAAACACAGTTTATTGTAAAAATGCCCCGTAAATCAAATTGGGGTAATAGTGGTGACGGCTCAAACCTAACTATATTTATGCCTAAAAGCAGTAGTTTAGCGTTTGCTGGCGTTAATGTATCGGTGACTGCAAAGGAGCTTAAAAATGGCGCAGAAGTTGATGTGGTTAACGGCGAAATTACGGTAGATGATATTACTGGCAACATTAAGCTCACCACTGTAAATGGTGATGTAAACGCTGAGAACTTAAACGGGAATATTCAGTTTGAAACCGTAAATGGTGAAATTAACGATAGGCAATCAAGTGGTGAGCTGCGTTTTAGCGCTGTTAATGGTGATATTAAATCAACTTCAAGCGCTAATGATGTACGCCTTGAAAACGTAAATGGCGATATAGAATTTACGCTATCGACTATTAAAAACCTACGTATTAATACGGTCAATGGCGAAGCAGAAGTACAGATTAACGAGCTTTTAAAAGGCGGTGATGTACGTTTTGAATCAGTAAGTGGTGATGCCGACTTTTATTTCCCACAAAGTGTATCAGCAAAGTTTGAAATTAAAGCCCATGCTAATGGTAAAATCATTAACAAAGTCAGTAGTGACAAAGTCAGTAAAGCTAAATATGGCCCAGCCAGTGATTTAGAGTTTAGTATTAATGGCGGTAATGCAAATGTCGAAATGGATACCATTAGTGGACGAATAGAGCTTCGTACCAAATAACACTCATTCCCCATCACGATTACAAAAAGCAGGAAAGATTTCCTGCTTTTCTATTTGCACAGCCCCTGCAAGTCGATAGAATAGAGCCATTCAATTTTACTACTGTGAAGTTATGGCCAAACCAGATAAGCAAGTCGATACTCTTAAAGTTCCTCCCCATTCAATAGAAGCTGAACAATCTGTTTTAGGTGGCTTAATGCTTGATAACCAAGCTTTTGACCGCGTAGCTGAGCTTGTTGTATCACAGGATTTTTATACCCGCACGCACAAGTTAATTTTTGAGGCGATGACGGCACTTGCTGAGATTGGCGATCCGATAGATTTAATCACTATTTCTGAAAGTTTAGAAAAAAATAATAAACTTGCAGGCATTGGTGGTTTTGCTTACTTAGCCGAAATAGCTAAAAATACGCCAAGTGCAGCCAACATTGATGCCTACGCAAACATTGTACGTGAGCGTGCTGTTGTACGTGAAATGATTGGCGTGGCAAATGAAATAGCCGAAGCGGGTTTTAATACCGAAGGGCGTACTAGTCACGACCTACTCGATTTTGCCGAAAGCAAAGTATTTAAAATTGCCGAGCAACGTACAAAAAGTACGGAAGGCCCGCAAAGTATTCATAACATACTCGAAAAAACCGTTGATAAAATAGAAGAGCTTTATCAATCGCCACAAGATGGTGTAACGGGTGTAAGTACAGGTTATGCCGATCTTGATAAAATGACGACGGGCCTGCAACCGTCTGACTTAATTATTGTTGCAGCGCGTCCTTCAATGGGTAAAACCACCTTTGCGATGAATCTTGCAGAACATGCCGCAATGACTCAAGACAAACCCGTGCTAATTTACTCGCTAGAGATGCCTTCAGAACAAATTATGATGAGGATGTTAGCGTCTCTTGGCCGTATTAACCAAACTAAGGTACGTACAGGTCAGTTAGATGATGACGATTGGGCGCGACTTTCATCAACAATGGGCTTGTTGATGGAAAAAGGCAAAATGTATGTTGATGATGCCTCGGGCTTAACACCTACCGATGTTCGCTCTCGTGCACGTCGTATTGCGCGTGACCACGGCGGCATTAGTATGATCATGGTCGATTACTTGCAGCTAATGCGCGTACCTAGCCTTGCTGATAACCGAACGCTTGAAATTGCTGAAATTTCGCGTTCACTTAAATCACTAGCAAAAGAGCTAAAATGTCCGGTTGTTGCGCTTTCGCAGCTAAACCGTACGCTAGAGCAACGTGCCGATAAACGCCCAATTAACTCAGATTTACGTGAGTCAGGGTCGATAGAGCAGGATGCCGATTTAATCATGTTTATTTACCGTGACGAAGTTTACAACGAAGACAGTACTGATAAAGGTATTGCTGAGATTATCATAGGTAAACAACGTAACGGCCCAATTGGTAAAGTGCGTTTAACATTCCAAGGTCAATTTTCTCGCTTTGATAATTACGCGGGACCAGCGGTAGATGACGATTACTAATGCGCTTAGCGACTGCTGAAATTAACTTAACGGCACTTGCGCATAATTTAGCGCAAGTTAAGGGCTTTGCACCTAACAGCAAAGTGATGGCGGTGCTAAAAGCAAATGCTTACGGGCATGGATTAGTAACGATTGCGCAGCATTTAAATAATGCTGACGCATTTGCTGTGGCACGTATAGATGAAGGGCTTGCCCTTCGAGCTGGGGGCTTAACAAAACCAATTGTTTTACTAGAAGGCTTTTTTAACAAAGCCGACTTACCGATTCTGCTCGCCAACAATTTTCAAACTATTATTCACGATGAGTACCAATTAGCGGCGCTTGAAAAAGCAAAGCTAGATGCACCAATAACATGCTGGTTAAAAGTAAATACAGGTATGCATCGATTAGGTATTGCGCCAGAGCAGTTTGAAGCCTTTTATAGCCGCTTGCAAAAAACACCTAACGCTAAAAATACCGTTAATTTAATGACCCACTTTTCGTGTGCTGATGACGTTGATAATGCTAAAACGGTTCAGCAAATTACGTTGTTTGATAATTTAGTGAATGGTATTGACCAAGCGCATTGTTTATCAAATTCGGCTGGTATTATTGCCTGGCCGAGCGGTCATGGCGATTGGGTGCGTCCTGGGCTTATGTTATATGGTGTATCGCCAATGGCAAATAGTATTGGGCAGCAACACAAATTAAAACCAGTTATGCGCTTAACTACGCGCGTAATTGCAGTGCGAGATGTGCCTGCTAATGAGGCTGTTGGGTATGGTGGTCGTTGGAAAAGCGATAAACCAACCAAGTTAGCTGTTGTAGCTATGGGTTATGGCGATGGTTATCCTCGGCATGCTAATGAGGGGACACCGGTAATAATTGGTGAGCAGCGTTATGGTATTGTAGGAAGCGTAGCTATGGACATGATCAGCGTTGATATAGGCGCTAATGAGCATAATATTAAAGTTGGCGACAGAGTCACTATGTGGGGCCCTGAGCTACCAGTTGAAGAAATAGCACTGTGCGCTGATACTATTCCTTACGAGCTATTATGTAATATTACACCACGCGTAAGTTATGAGTATCAGCCATAGTTAGTTTTTAGCGTATACCAATTGGGTATAATTACTCTTTTATAAAGTAAATGTCGCTAAAGCCCATACGGGCAAATTCTTGGTCGCGAAAGTTACGAACAGAAGCAGACCCTTTTGAGGTCATTTCTATTTGGCGTACCATGTTTAAGTAATTTGTTAAATCAATACCCTCGGCAGCAGCAATAGCTTGATACATGTCGTGGTATTTATCTTTTGCGAAGTTAATTTCGCGCGGTTGGTTTTTAAATGTATACGTTATTCTGCGTGCCATAATAAGCTCAGTTAAATTGAGTGTTAGTATAATTTTACACTGTATTGAACTGGCATTGAATGATTTGTTTAAATCAAATAATTAAAAAGTAGAGTTTAAAATGAAATTATCAGTAGAGATCAGTAAATATCCACTTCACCAAGATTACATTCCGTTTATTAAAGGCTTTATTGACCGCTTAAACGAATACGAAAATTTAAAAGTGATTACTAATACGCTATCAACGCAAATTTTTGGTGATTATGATTTAGTAATGCAGGTGTTAAATACCGAAATTAAGCGCTCATATGAAGAATTTGGTAAAGCTATTTTTGTATGTAAGTTTCTCTCTGGCGACTTATCGCCTGAATAATCTATAATACCAATCTGCATAAATCTTTGATCAATTTAACGAATTAAACTGCACTATAACGTCGTTAAAAATTTTTTATTTAGAACAACTAGATACAAAAATTTTTGCCTAGTTTTAGCGTGATTTTCTTAACGTTAAATAGACCCCGTATATAAGCAGATTGGTATAACAAATGGCGCAACTAAACGGTGATTGCATAATATGGACTTTTTAACACAAACCTTAAGCGGTTTTACAGCAATGTCGCATTGGGAATACATTGCGGTAGGATTGTCGATGGCGTACTTATTATTGGCAATAAAGGAAAGCTTATGGTGTTGGCCGGCGGCATTTTTTAGCACGCTCATTTATACAATTATGTACTGGAATGGCGCATTGCTCATGGAGTCGTTACTTAATTTTTATTATATGTATATGGCTGTGTTTGGATGGGTTGTATGGAGAAAAGGCAAAGCTGAAAATTTAAATATTACATCGTGGTCGATAAACCGTCATGCTGTTTTAATTAGTTTAACAACCGTAGCTGCAATTACAATTGGTTACGTTATGCAAAACTATACGCATGCCGATTTTGCTTATCTTGATAGTTTCACAACGTGTTTTGCCGTAGTAACTACTTACTTAGTTGCTAAAAAAGTCCTCGAAAACTGGCTGTACTGGATTGTAATAGATGCAGCTTCCATGTATTTATATTATGAAAAAGGCTATTACCCAACGCTTGCGCTCTTTATATTTTATACCATTATGGCCGCGTGGGGCTTTAAAACTTGGTACGAAGAGTACGAACAAAGCCAAGCTAAGCCGCTAGCTCAGCTTTAATTAATGATTGAGCATAATCAGCTAGTAAAAATGTGTAGGGCGTTTATAGAGCCTACTAGCGTTACTTCAAGCGAGCGACTACTAAATGGTTTTAGTAACGATAATTTTTTAATACGTACCAAACAACAAGGGTATTTATTAAAGTGTTATAAAAGCCATTGGCCAGCCATAGGGCTTGAAGCACAGCGTTTTTTAAGTGAGCTTAATATATGTCCTGCGCCTGTTTGGCTCGATAAAAAGAATGGCCGTGCGGTATTTAATTATATTGAAGGTAATACAGCGCAATCGGATATAACGCTTAGCTTTATTAATAAACTTGCTCAAGTGCACAATTACAAAGTGTCTACTGCGCCAATGGATATAGCTAAAGAGCTGCATTTTTATCAAAGCACCGGCGTATATACGCAATATAAACCTCAAATAGAACGGGCACTCAAAGTAGTTGCAGCCATGCAATTTGATGAAGGCTTTTGTCATAATGACTTGGTAAAAGATAACATTATTGTAAATGCTTCGGGCATGTATTTAATTGATTTTGAGTACGCGCAAACTAACGATGTATATTTTGATTTGGCAGCCCTTGCAGTGAGCTTTAATCTTAATGAGAGCAGTGACAGTACATTGTTAAACAACTATAAAAATAGCGTTGATAAAACAAGCACGTTTTACCCATCAATAGATAAGCTAAATTACTATAAACTGTTTTTTTTGGTGTTATGTATTGCTTGGTATGAGGAGCGCAACATAACTAGTAAATCTATAATGTTACGTGCGCAGCTAAATAAACTTGTTACTAATACTTTTTTATAAAAGTTACAAACCACCAAAGCGTTCAGCGAGCTCTTTGTACTTTGTTACTTCGGCCGCATCAAATTGTGGTTCGCCATTCTCGTCTTCAGATTTAGCAATTAATAAACTTTCTCTAGAGAGGCGTTTTACACGCTCTACTTTTACACCTAAAAATTCAGCGACTTGCTCAGTAGACATTAAACTCATTATTATTTCCTCGTATTAAACTAATCCTCACAGCGACAATCATAATTTTAATGTTACTAAACCGTTACTGTTTCTTATCTAATAAGAATAAATAGCGTGTTTTTAAGCCTTTGTGAAGTGTTTTATTTAAAAGAGTTTAATTAATAAGCATATAAGCTGATCTTACTGGTATTTATTTAAAGATCTCTTTATCATTGCGGGTGCTAAAGCACTGATATCGCGAGTTGGTGTGGCGGCAACAAATGTGCTCTCGTGGTGAAATGGATATCACGTGGCCCTCCGGAAGGGGAGTTAGAGTTAATTGGGAGTACAGTAATAGTGAACTTATAGTGTATTTGGTAAGTTCACATTACATCTAATTATTAGTGAATACTTATTGCTAAGTGTTTGTTTTTATTGACCACCCGTAGCTCAGCTGGATAGAGCGATGCCCTCCGGAGGCATAGGTCAGAGGTTCGAATCCTCTCGGGTGGGCCATCCTCTCTTTTAGCCTTTGGGACAATTCAGGGACACCAAGATTTTTTGGGTCTTATTTGTCATCACGAGGCGTATACCATGAACTTTTCGAAATATTTTTATCTACCATGTTGTCAGCTCTGTAATTGGGGCAAATTTTTCAATTTTCTTGCCCCAGACTTATTTTTTAGCATTTGCGATGATGTTCACCGTTGGCATTGCAACTAAAAGGAGTTTATTTATGGCAACAATCACAAAACGCGAAAATGGTAAGTGGCAGGCGAAAGTTCGCCGTAAAGGCTTCAAAGGCCAGAGTCGAACATTCGCTAAGAAGAGCGATGCAGAAATATGGGTTAGAAAAGTGGAAACAGCAATGGATCAGTCTACTTTTAAATCCACTGACGCTGCAAAAAAGAAACTGGTGGTGGAGGCTTTAGAGCAGTATTGGGAAGAAGCTTTAGCTGAAAAAAAATCTTCAGAAAGTATTAAGTATATGAGTGATCGTATAAAGAAAGTTTTTGAAGGCTTTTCTTTACTAGATGTATCAATAGAGAGCATTAGGGAGTATAAAAACTACCGCTTGGAAACAGTTGTAGGCGATACAGTACGTAAAGAACTTGGGCATTTAGAACGTGTGTTCAAGTATGCCATGAATGAGTGGCAAATCCACTTACCTAATGGCAACCCTGTTACTCCAATCTCGCTGCCATAAAAAGGCAAAGCGCGTGATCGCCGATTACCTAGACATGAACAAGCCGTGTTGATGACGTATGCTGAGCAATACGATGGAAAAATTGATGAAATAATCACTTTGGCTATTGAAACAGCTATGCAACAAGGTGAGATTGTCAATGGACGAAGTAGAGAACAACTTAATAAATGGGGTTATTCTTGTATGTGTTGGGAGAATTTTGACGAAGTGAACTCAACGATTCTGTTGGTTGATACAAAAAACGGAGAAAGACGCACGGTGCCATTAAGCAGTCGAGCAAAAAAAGTAATACTAGTACAGCCACGCAAAGCAACAGGTCCTATCTTCGACATTAGTGTTTATACAGTTGGCGGTGCTTTCCGAAAAGTTGTCAAACGAGCAGGAATTAAGAATTTGCGGTTTCATGATCTTAGGCACGAAGCAACTAGTAGATTTTTTGAAGAGACCACTTTAAACATGATGGAGATAGCTGCAATCACAGGTCATAAAGATCTTGCAAGCCTCAAACGCTACACGCACCTTTGTCCCAAAAAGTTGGCGGAAAAGTTGGCAAAATCAGCATAGGAAACGTAAATTTCATTGGCTCCAGTTGGAGCCGATTTTTTATTTAGTAGTACGAAAAGACTAACTAAATTGTTTTTGGACAATTCTGAGTTAGAATAACTTTCCAATAAAAATCTAAATAATACCTTCAGTTATTCGAACTTAGAAAGTTATTGTGGCAAAATCTTGTCAGAGCATCATTTTGTTATAATGCTCTTCAAAATCAGTTCTGATAAATACATCCTTAAATTTAGCAATAAATCTATCTGATTCGATTTCTCCAAGATCTGTGATATTTACAGAATCAGAGTGAGATTCTCTATTTATAAACCTGAAGAAAGGTGAAAATTCAGAATCCGTTTCTTCTAGCTCGTCCAGTGTGGCTTTTAAAGCATCTGTCTTATGTACAAAAGAAAAGTAATACTCGAGAATATTTCTCATAATATTAGGTAAAACAATATTATTTGTAGTGCCGTTTTGAGCGTCTTTTATGATCTGCCAATATGATTGGTAATCATTTTTTATATCATCTCTACCCATAGGTATTATGCTACTGTAAGTATTTTTTAAAACTCTAAATAAATTACATTTAATATTGAATTGGTTATTTCCTCTGGGGAGGTACTTTATTAATTCATGTAAAAAATAAAGGCTATGGGTGAGCAATATAACCTGAGCGTATTGTTCTTCTTTAATCAGTTTTTTATTCGTGAGAGCACCTATGTAGTGGTCAATAAAATTTGGCCACAGTTTTAGAATCTTGATATCTAACCTCAGATTCATTTGGCGCTAAACCGGCATTATAATGATGCGGCCTAACGTTGTTGTAATATCCGTTGATATA
>NZ_JACJEP010000021.1:0-69030 GCF_014164135.1 Pseudoalteromonas sp. SG45-1 | reverse complement strand
ATTATATCAACGGATATTACAACAACGTTAGGCCGCATCATTATAATGCCGGTTTAGCGCCAAATGAATCTGAGGTTAGATATCAAGATTCTAAAACTGTGGCCAAATTTTATTGACCACTACATTATTAGTTTTTTCGTAAAGCTCAATCCACTTTAAACGTTGTTTAATTTCTTTGTTCATAGCGTCATAGTATATTGAAACGATCTCTATGAATCACACACTTAATTACAAGCTAATCAATTCTATCTTGACCAAACCTTCGATATCTTTATAGCTGAAAACCATTCCCTATCACTTTTTGATTAATTTAGCGGCATTATTGTAGTGGTCAATAATTTTTGCATACGCTGAGCGTCGGGATGCTGATGCTCAACCATCACACTACATAAAGATTCAGTAAATTCTTTTTTAAGAATTGGCGTTGCATTTAGACCTGGCTTTGTCAAAGCTAATACCTCATATGGACTTGGTGCTAAATGAATATCCTTCCAAATACTTCGATACAAATCATATTGTAAATGCTCTG
This sequence comes from Pseudoalteromonas sp. SG45-1, assembly GCF_014164135.1. Lineage (NCBI taxonomy): Bacteria > Pseudomonadati > Pseudomonadota > Gammaproteobacteria > Alteromonadales > Pseudoalteromonadaceae > Pseudoalteromonas > Pseudoalteromonas sp. SG45-1. The sequence goes on along the minus strand of NZ_JACJEP010000021.1, from coordinate 68,501 downwards.
GTAATTTATTAGATTGAATTAAAGCCTTCATTAGCGTTAAATCTCCCACAGACCATAAATGAATTAACGTTTTTTCAAGTACCGAAATAGCTCTATGTTTGTACGCAGTAAATTGAATATTAATGTATATATCACTAGAGAACTTTTCCCATAACTCGTGTGGTACATGCATCTTTAAGTTAGCAACCTGTGAGATTATCCATATAATATCAACATAGCAGCCTTGATGATTCATAAGCTGTTTGATTTTATGACACCAAGTTTCTAATTGAGACGCTAGCGAATTACTATAACCTTCAACCTCCAGCGTGCCTTTCAAAAAACCAAAGTAAACAGAAATATTGTCAGATGGAAATCTAAATACCTTACTAGCAGTTTTAGTTATAGCTTGCTGTGCCTCTTCGCGATCAGCTTTTGAAAGGTGGCAACTTAAGCGCGCTAAACTAAAATACGATGACCAAATCCATTGAGGAAATATTTTTGATATTTCTATAATTAATGTATTAAATAAGTTTAAGGTTAATTTTTCTGGCGAGGTCATTAAAAAACTTAAAATATCTTCAACCGGTTCAGCGCCATATTCAACATTACTCCATCTTTTACGTCCCGTATTCACCGAAGGTAATAAAGCAACTGCAGCCTCAAGTTCGCCAACTATTAAATAAAGCTTAATTAAAGCACATCGATCATCAAACGACTTTTGATATTTTTTTAGCTTTACAGCTTTCAAAACCGCCTCTACAAGTTGTTTATCTTGCCAATGATCAGTTACTAATTGCAACAACAAGGCAATTGTTGTGCAAGCTTTTATTGCACTTTTAATATCAGAAACTTCGCCTAAGTAGGGCAATGGTTTTGCGTTAGTTTCTTTATCCGCAATTGTAATAAAGGGTTTGCCTGCACTGTTCCCTCTTCGATAACGAGGTACCCACTCTTTCTTTGAAGTTGTTTTCCCCAGATGGCCAAGAATACGTGCGGCATTATGTAAATTGTCGTGTAAAACCCAATGAGCAATAAAAAGGGTCAGCGGCTCTGTTCTTTCGTGTTCAATATAGAACTTTTCAGCCTTGGCAAGTAAGTCAGGGGTTAAAAAGGGCAAAAACCTTTTTGTGTAAGTACCAAATTTATCCCCTTCTGGATAACCTCGATTTAAATATGGCAAAACTCTTTCAGGTTGACGCCACACAAACCACCAAGCACCTTCCACTAATGCTTCTTCATGGCTCCAATCAAGCTCTTCATAAAATTGATTCAACTGCTCATCTGGCAAACAAAGCTGGCATCCGAGTAAAAAGCGATTATAGGCAGGAGTATGATATCTATTTTCATTATCTTCTTGAGCCATTCTTAATGCCACTTCAGCAGTCATATCTTTTCCCGCTATAATTGCATTTGCTAACTCTTCATCAGAAGAAACTTTTTTAAGTGGTTTACTATCAATATAATTATTGAGAGCTTGAAGAGGATCATCAATACCTGTCCAAACTAATCCAATCGATTCAATAATGGGTTGTAACTCTGAAATTGGTTTTTCTAAGCAATGAAACTCGGCTAATTGCAATGCAACAATAGCTCGTTGTTTTAAGTCTGTATCATGTATATTAGGAGTAAGTGTTTTTGCAATTTCAAGCCATCCATTGTGCTTTATCCGACCTGCAACTTTGGCTGCGGCAACTTGAGCAGTATATGTACCAAAGGAGCGAACATCTTTCGTTGCACGATGACGAGAGAGCCTTAGCAATCCTTTAAAGCTTACTTGTACAGCAGCGTGTTCACTGTCTAAATCAAGATCACTAAACCCTTTAATCGCATTAGCAAACGCACAGGCTTCCTCTCCCCCATCTTGAATCATTGGACGATACGACCCCACTTTTGCTAATGTCATTAGCGCCTGCTCTTTAACATCACCCTCTGACAACCCAGAAATAACTTTAACCCACGTTTCAGACAAACTTTCTCTATAATAAGCATCTATTTTATTTACCAAAGGTAATGCTTTAGCGTGTAAACCTAGTCGGCAGCGCTCATTAACAACACTAATAAGTAAGCTGTCACCTCTTTGATATTGATTACGGTAAAGAACATCATCATCAGGTAATAAAGCACACACATCTTTTTCCCAAACCGATGCAATCTCATGATAGATATTTGAAGTGTCTACAGATCCAATAGGTACATTCTCGCGAAGTGCTTCCGTAAATAGAGTTAATAGGGATGGGTCTGCGCCCAACTTAACATGCTGTATTTCAAGAATAACAACACTAAGTAGGTACTGTAATTCATTAAGGTCTTGTAAAGCAGCTACTGCAGCGCTTACATCCCCTTGTTTTACACTTTCAAGCGCTGTCAAAAAAGGCTTACAACCTTCTTCTACTTTAGTATTTATCAACTTTTCGGCAAAGTCATACCAATCAAAATTAATTGAATCCAAAACTAATTCCCTTTATTAATATTTTAATACTGATGAGTCAAATACTTAGATATATTTTGAAATGCTTAAACAGACCAAGGTGTCTACTAAAACTAAGTGGCTACACTATATGTGTGAAAATGCCTCTATACACGAATCTGCCATAAAAAAATCCGATATTAGAAAACTAATATCGGATTATTAAGTCATTAAATTTTAGTTAACCAGCCGTGTTTATCTTCACTTTTACCCCATTGAATATCGTTCAATGCTTGGCGAAGGCGCGCGGTCGTTGGGCCTGGCTCGCCAGTACCTACTTTGTATTCTTTATCGTTATGAATAAATGTACCCACAGCAGTTAGCACAGCTGCAGTACCCGAAAGCGCGGCTTCAGTACCTGGTTTAGCAGCACGCTCTAATAGCTCAGTAACGCTAAAGTTACGCTCGCTTACCGTCATACCTAAATCTTTGGCTATGGTTAAAATACTATTACGCGTTACACCATGTAAAAACGTGCTATCAAGCGCTTTAGTAATAATTTCGTTGCCATCAATAAGTATAAAGTTAGCAGCACCGGTTTCTTGTACATCGCCACCTGGGCAAAATAAAATTTGGTCTGCCTGATACTTAGTTCGTGCAGCACTAATAGGTGCTAGAGCACTGGCGTAGTTACCACCACTTTTTACCATACCCATGTGCGGAGCGCAGCGCATGCCATCTTCTTCGAGTAGTACACGCAGTGCAGTTGCACCACCGGCAAAGTAATCTCCTACTGGCGATAGTAATGTATACAAAAGCGAGCTCATTGATGGCGCTGCTGCTTTACCAATTGCCGCCTCAGTACCAATGTGCGTTGGGCGAATATACATAGAACCCGGCGGTAATGGCGTTTCATCTGCGTATTCACGCATAATATCGATAATCATCGTTTTTAGCATATCGCTGTCAAAACTCGGTAAGCTTAATAGCGCTGAGCTTTGTTGCATACGTGCAATGTTTGCATCCATTCTAAAAAGATAAACAGAACCATCTTCATGGCGAAAGGCTTTTAAGCCTTCAAAACATGTACTTGAATAATGAAGAACGTGCGCACCAGCATGAAGTTCAAGTTTATCGGAAGGGACAATTGAGCTTTCGCTCCATTTATTATCAGAAAAACGAGCTTGAATCATCTGCGGCATAAACACGGTACCAAATGCGGCCATTTTAATCTCTCTTGTGTGGTCTATTTTCCTCCATTGTATGACAATCACACGCTATTTAACCATAGCTAAAGTAAGGCTTTTTTAATTAACTATGAGAAATTTTTGCAAGTGCTGTTTACTAATCAACCGCATTGGGTGCTATAAACAAAAAAATCGGCTAATGCAGTTGCACTAGCCGATTCTTAAAGGTAAATAATTTACTTGAACGAATATCTAATAATACGTTTTAGCACCGAGGTATACTGTTTAAAAAAGCTACCTGTATGGTAATCAATACCGTGTTTTTTCAAAACGGCTTGTACTTGAGGTGCAACTTCTTGGTAGCGCGAAGACGGCATATCTGGAAATAAGTGATGCTCTATTTGGCAGCTCAAATGCCCCGTTAAAACATGAAACCAATGCGACCCTTTAATATTAGACGAGCCCAGTACTTGGCGATAATACCACTGCCCTTGCGTTTCGTTTACGCAGTCTTCTTGTTTAAAGGTTTCTGTCTCTTCGGTAAAGTGACCACAAAATATTATGGTCGACGTCCATAAATTACGGATTAAGTTAGCTACCAAGTTACCCGCTAATACCCATAAAAATAAAGGCCCTGCAAGTAACGGAAATATCGCATAATCTTTAATTAACTGGCGAGCGCCTTTACTAAAAAAGCGCTGCTTTAATGTAGAGTGTGATACAAGCCCTTCACGGTTTTCTTTCTTTTTACCGATAAAAACACGCTCTGCAGCTAACTCGTGATACGACACGCCCCACTGAAATAACACACTTAAATTAATATATGTAAAAAACTGCCATACATTTTTAAAGCGCCATTTAAAATCATCGCTTAAACGCAACAAGCCATAACCAAAGTCTCTGTCTTTACCAATAATATTAGTATACGTATGGTGTTCAAAGTTATGAACGCGGTGCCAACTTTGTCCATCGCACGCTATGTCCCACTCATAATGTTGTGAGTTAAGTTGCTTGTCGTTCATCCAATCGTATTGACCATGCATTACATTGTGGCCAATTTCCATATTGTCTAAAATTTTAGCAAGCGCTAATAGCAGCACGCCTGCAACCCACAATAGTGGCTGAATAAAACCAAGCATAAGCAAAATTCGCCCGCTCCATTCACACACTCGCTGTTTGCGCACAACAGAGCGAATGTAGTCAGCATCTTGTTGGCCAACTTTGCCAAGGGTGTCCATTTTAATGGCATCTAGCTCGCTTGCGAGCATGTCGTAGTTAATGTTTTTCATAATTGTAACTCCAAATCACTAACAGGTTGGCTTACGCAAAGTTGTATTAATTGCTCGCCGTTGTCACTCAATTCACCTGTTTTTAAATTACGTACCACGCCTGACTTTTTAATACATTGGCATTGATGGCAAATACCAATACCGCAACCGCGTTTAACGGGGAGCTTTTTTTCTTCAAACTGAGTCAGTAAAACATCGTTGCCCGATACAACATGGGCACTGGCGTTAATTTTCACATTAAATTGGCTGTCGTCGTTTAAGCTAGGCAGCGCCAAACCAAATGCTTCTTGGTAGTAATTTAGCTTATGCGTTTTAGCAAAATCGCTCACCGTCTGCATAAATGCAGCAGGGCCACAGCAGTATATGTCTGGGTTTTCCCACGGCTTAATATTGCTGGTTATATCGCTTGATTGCTCACGCGTTAATAATAAAAACGAAAAATGCTCAAATTGCGCTGCCAACTCACTTAGCTCATCAACACATTGATGCTCAGTGGCTTTTGCGTAATACACTAACGAGACTTTTTGCGTAGTTTGGCCTAAGTAATCATCAAGCATAGCCAGCATAGGTGTTATACCCGACCCACCGGCAACAAAAGTAGCCGGTGTATGTGTATTTTTAAATACAAAGTCGCCGTTTGGCGCAGAAATATTGCACCACAAACCCGCTTTTAATGCGCTACTGAGTAAACCTGTAAAGCGCCCTTGCGCATTTATTTTGATTAGTAAGCGCACCAAACCTGTATTTTTAAATTGCTGAGCGCTTGAGGCCACGGTAAAAACGCGTGTTAATAATCGCCCATTAATTTCAAGCGTTAAACTTATATGCTGCCCTGACGTATGCGCCTGCCATTGTTTGCTTGGCTTAAGTTGCACACTTAAAAAACCGCCATCAAGTACAGCTGTACTAACTACTTGCGCTCTAAACTGCCCTGCACGCCAAGCAGGTTTAAACACCTGCATTACGGGCTCTATGTAGCCTGCAAAACTTTGATGGTGTAAAAACCATTTTGAAAATTGGTTTAATACTTGAGTCATCATGGTTAAATCTCTATCAAATCTTAATTGCTTTGAACTTACACGTGTACGCCCAAACTTCAGCGCACAAGTGTACGCTCAAATTTCAAGTTTTCAACCCCAATAGAGTAATTATTCAATTTTTTTATTAGCGCTAATTGCTAAAACAATTTCCTGTGAAGAGGTAATTTTATAAATAGAAGTGTGTGTTTTTCATTCAACTCAACACTTAACAAATTTATTTATGCCATGATAAGGTTGTGTAAGGTTAGATTAATTTTGGAAGCCATAATGATAAATTTAAGATCACATAACACTCACCCTAAACTAATAAGTGCAGGCTTAGCCGTTGCTATATTTGCTATTAACGCACCCGCGCATGCAAAAAGCGATTACGTAAAAAACTATAAACAGCTCGATACTTTATCGCTTAGCGTTAACGCAGTAACAGCGGCAGAAGGTGTAGTTATACCTTGGGCTATTGAGCCTTTAGCTAATGGTGATTTACTAATATCTGAGCGCAGTGGAGCGTTATTTTTATTACCTAAAAATACCACTAAATTAACTAAAGTGAAGGGCCTACCAAACATTGATGCAAATGGCCAAGGTGGATTACTTGATTTAGCACTACACACCGACAGTAAACAAAACCAATGGCTGTACTTTAGTTACGCAAGTAGTGAGGGCAAAGGAAGCGGAAGTAACACCGCCTTAATGCGCGCCAAGCTAAGTGACGATCATATGCAGTTGTCTGATCAGCAATTGCTATACAAAGGCGAGAATAATAGTACCAAAGGCCAACACTACGGCAGCCGTATTGTGTTTGATGATGAAGGTTATGTTTATTTTTCAATTGGCGATCGCGGCTCGCGCGACATAAACCCACAAGATCTCACCCGTGATGGCGGTAAAATTTATCGCTTACACGAAAATGGTAATATCCCAAGTGATAATCCGTTTGTTGAACAAAAAAATGCAAAACATGCGGTATGGTCTTATGGACACCGTAATCCACAAGGTATGTGGATTGATAATCAAAATAATATTTTATGGTCTCACGAACACGGGCCACGCGGCGGCGATGAACTTAATATAATAAAAAAAGGCGCTAACTACGGATGGCCTTTGGTCAGTTATGGCGTTAACTACAGCGGCACCAAGTTTACCGACCTTAAAGAAAAAGACGGCATGCAATCGCCTGTATTACACTGGACCCCTTCAATTGCCCCTTCCGATATGTTGTATGTAACGAGTGATAAATACCCAAAGCTTAAAGGTAAGCTATTATTAGCATCAATGAAATTTGCATTTATTAGCGCATTGGAAATCTCAAAGGGTAAGGTTGTTAAGCAATATAAAGTACTCGATGGAATAGGCAGAGTACGCAGCTTAGCCCAAGGCAGTGATGGTTTTATTTATTTAGGTATTGATGGGCAAGGTATTAAACGCCTAGAGCCAGAAACGTAAGCACTAAAACTAGCACACAGTACGTTAATAATTACACCCTGTTTACTTTGCGCTTTTAAAGCGAAAAGTAAACATTTTCACCAAACAAAGAACTATTAAGCCCATTAATGCGTACACTAACTACATATAATTTAATAAATTAAGAGAATACTAATGTTTTCATTTTTAAAGCCTGATCCCGTAAAAAAACTGCGTAAAGAATACGACGTAAAGCTTGAGCAAGGCATGCAGGCACAAAGAAAAGGCGACATTAAAAGCTTCGCTATGTTAAGTGCAGAAGCCGAAAAAATCTGGAGTGAAATAGAAACTCTAGAGGCTAAAAAAGCCAAATAATACCAATCGTGTTAAGTTATTAGACATTTATAGCGACGGATAAATAGAGTGATAACAAGGCGTAAATTTCGATATGTAGTTGTTCTACATGAGAAGTTTATAACGCCGTTAACGCTTTATTTAGCACGCTAGAAAGGCTAAATATTTAAGTCGACTGGTATAAGTATACTTAAACGCGTCTCCCCTGTTTCAAAAAAAGGAAGACGCGTTTAGTAAATAATTCATGACCTCGTTTTACTGCTTCCACCATCCGTAAACCATCTTATATAATATGCTTACACAAACAAGTGTACTTAAAGCGGTTACTTGCATTATCGCCACCGTTTTTTAGTGACTATTAAATGATTTAAATCGGATTTGGTTTTCATTTTAAATATTTAATTGCTGTATTTATGTACCGCGCTGGCGTTTTTCTTCCTAAGTCTAAAAATGAGGACGTTTTCCTCTTTTCTGCATATTATTAAAAGAACAGCCCGACTTAAAGTTTAATACTCGCAATGTGTTACAGGATTTGTTATTAATATTAAAAATAATTAAAAGGACATACGTTGCTCATAAAAAGAGGAAAGTGTCCTCGATAAAGCTGTTATATGTCAAATAGGTTGTATTGAGAATTGTCATTATATATTCGGAAGGTAACCAATGGGTCTAGCGAAACCTACGCTGTACTTGCGAAAGGGTCATGGAACCTACGCAGCCTAATAGCTGAATTAGAGGTATGGCTTGATAGTGAGGCGGATACTTTACCATCGGGTTTTAAATGGATCGCTGATGTAGGATTTTCACCCCGTGTTGATGCATGTGGCGGCGGCCCGATCTTAAAGGTTGAGCTAATGCAAAAATGTGTTGATTTAAATATAGAAATTTACCTATCCGAGTACACTGAAGATGATGACATATAAAAAAATTCAAGCGGACACTAACAAGAGCGTTCAGCGCTGCTTAATTTGGTGTTAGTGGTCCTTAACAATGGGTTTTCAAATTTAGGATGAATGAAGAGAATGAAAATTACTTTATAGCAAAGTATGTAGCAGGTGCTTGTGAAACTGATGATTTGATCAATTATGCAAATTATAAGTTAAACAATGGCGTTTATTCTGACGAGCTACTGGATATTATTGATGCAGAACCTAAGTGTTGGGGAATTGTTTCACCTCTTTTTGAAAGTCTTATTGCTCAACTACCTTCATTTGAGGATTCAATTAATTTAATAATTAAATATCACTTAAAGTTAATTGCTAGTGAGAAAGTAGACCCATTCATTCAATTTCGGCAGTTGCTAAATGATATTAATAATTTTGATCTATATGAAAACGTGGCTAAGTATGCTGGAGATAATGTAGGGATCGAACATCTTTATGGGTTGTATTACGCAAGAGATGATTTGGATGTAAATGATAATGATGGTGTTGTTGAAATAAGTGTTCTGATGCAAGAAAAATCTAAAAAATGGCTATCGGAACACTAACAAACGCATCAAAGAATTATAGTGACACCCATCCTAATTACCTTGATCCGACTTTCCTTTAAATAAAAAGCGGAGCATTACAGTGAACAAAGGTATGAATAAATTGACCTTACGGGGTCAAATGAAAGTGAATATCTTACTTCACGCTGCGGCAACTGTATTGCCTTGTTCATAATATAGAAAAGCTGCAAAATACGATACATTGAGAAGGGGAAGCCCTTTCAACCTAAAATAAAGCCACTCAAACACCCGTAACCCCTTCAAAAACGCCAATTAAAACAATATCAAACGCTTCAATATTCTGCGTAAAAATACAGTAATCAATTGAACCAAAATAGGAACTCAGCTATGGTTTGTTTATCAATAAATTAAATAATAAAACGAGTTAATCTACAGGCTCGTTCGGGTTACTCAAATATGCTGTTCCAGATAGGAATTATCATTTGCGCTTTAGTTGTAGGATTTATTGAGACTTATTTTTACATGGGCTTCGCTGCACGATTAGCTAGAGACAATAAGGAAATCGGTATAACAAATTTTCGTTTAACTGAAGCACACGAGGCATTTACAAAAGGAAATTGTTGCACAAAACACATTCTTGAAAATGAGTGGTCAAAGTTTAAATGGTGTCGTAGGTTACGTATCTCACTTTTTATTGTCTTTGTGTTATCAATATTCTTTGTAAATAATTAACCAAGTGTAGCCCTAACCAACTGTTTAAAGTGATTCAATGGAAAATTATCACGATTCTTTTAAAAAATATGAGTCTGCGCTTTTAGAATGTACAAAGCTGTCTCAAGAGTGTGCTGGAATACCATCACCAACCAGTTCTCATTTTTATGCTTCGCTATTGTTTACGAAGTTATGTAATTGCGCTCACTCCATTGGTCGCTTGGCTCCAAAACCCCAGCAGATTGGTAAGGATGCTCACTGGGATTATAGTTCTGTTGCATCTTTAACTAGAGATCTTATTGAGTGTTATCTTACTTTTTATTACCTGTGTAGTGATAAGTGCTCAAGTGAAGAGTGGAATGCTCGTTGGCAATTGATGAATCTACACGATCATCTATCAAGGGTTAAAATGTTCAATGCGTTAGGCATGAACTACGAGGAAAAGGAAGAAGCTAAGAGCGTAAAAAATGAAGTCATAGAAAATTTAAAATCAAACAAATGGTTTCGTAAATTATCTGATAAACAACAAACACATTTTTTAAAAGGCAAAAATGCCTTTTTCAAAAGTCAGGATGAAATTCTGACTGCAAGTGGTGGTAACGTCTCAGACTTCAGGTTTAAATACATATTTGCATCTAACCATACCCATACTTTCCCAATGGGCTTCTATAGAATGGCTGATGGTAATAGAGGTCGTGGTGTCGAATCACAAGTAGAGATTCAATATACAGGGCTTTGTTTAGAGTGGGTTTCGGAGTATTTGCTCAAAGCAAAAGCAGAATTCGGCGGTAAATTTAAAAACCAAAAATAGTGTAACCTGCCATGTAACAAGCGCTTCAATAATGATAAATACTAGTTGGCTCCTACGCTGCGCTTCGGATATTTGGCAAGCATTTATAAAAGCGCAAGCTTTGTAGCTACTCTGTGGTGTATATCTTTATTGCTGCCATTATTGCTTTTGGCAAATGATGAAATTTCATAGATCCCAATAATAGCTGTTGTTCTTATAATTGTTTACGGCACAACTATTTCTCTTTTTAGAAGGGATCAGCTATTTGAAGGGACTTGGTGTATGTCAGATGTAGTCGCATATATTTTAGTGCCTATTTGTCTTTTTGCATTTGTCACATATATGATGCTATCAAGCTTAAACACCTAACAAGAACATTAGACGGAATTTGCTCTTCGCCCCCGTTTATTAGGTCTCACGATTATTTTTACCATACACATTCTCAGGATTTATTTGCATTAATAGTGCGGGGTTATCTATTGGTTTAAACCCGTATTGTGCATAAAGCCCGTGGGCATCAGAAGTCGCTAATAAAAAGCGCCTGAGCCCTTGCAGCTCAGGGTGCTCCACTATCGTTTTAATAAGTAACTTACTCAGCCCATTACCTTGCAAGTGCGGGGCAATAAATACATCGGCTAAATAGGCAAAGGTTGCTTTATCGGTCACTACTCGGGCAAAGCCAACTTGTTCGTTATGAGCGCTGTAAACACCAAAGCACATTGAGTTATCAATAGCTGATTGCATCACGCTTTTAGGAATGCCTTTGGCCCAATAGCTGTTAGCAATAAAGTTATAAATAACATTAAAGTTAAGTTTGCTTTTATCTGTGCTGATTGAGTAGTTACTAATTTTTGCTGTCATACGTTAGTAGTCTTTTTTATCAATGTTTTTATAAACATTTCTATAGAACGTTCCTATAGCCTATAAATAATCTTTAACTTTTTTTAGCTGTTTGTCGTGTACTTTTGAAAGTACTAATAGCGAGCAAATAGCCCCAAATAACGCCAGTCCCATATCTGATTGGGTATCCCACACGTAACCTTGCGTGCCTAAAAACGCTTCTGCGTTTTCGCCGCTTAACACTGCAACCCACCATTCTATTAATTCGTAAAACGCGCTAAATGCTAAACATACCGAAATAACAAAAGTGATTAACCAGCCTCGACCATTTACTACTTTTTTGCGCAGTAAAATTTCGCGTGCTAGTAGTGCAGGTACAAACCCTTGAAAAAAGTGCCCTACTTTGTCGTAGTTATTACGCTCGCTACCAAATAGATTATCGAACAAAGGGACTTCGGCGTAGGTGTAATGCCCGCCAATCATCAGCACTATGCAATGCGCTAAAATAAATGTATATAAAATAGGGGTAAGTTTAAAGTGGCTATAGGTGCTTGCCAGCAGCACTAAACCAATAATTGCGGGGATAACTTCAAGCAGCCATGTAAATTGATCTTTTGGGTTAATACCAGACCAAATTAATACAATAAAAAACAGGCTCAGCCATAAATACTTCATTTAGAATCCTTTTCTAAATTGATCAAATTTACGGCATTTTACGCCTTTGAAATAAACGACGCTACCTATAGTTTGTTTTTGCGGTAATGCGATTAAACAAAGTAGGAAAAAAGCGATTAATTGTAGGCGCCCAACCACTCAAACCTTTGCCAATAATCACTTCGTCTTTTTTATTACTTATGGCACGAATCATTTTTGTAGCAGCTACGCTTACATCCATCCCATTTTCTATCGATTCTTCTGGTTTATTTTGAGCTATTCCCTGCTCGTTTAATGAGTTATGCGCAATTGCTGTTTTAATAGAGCCTGGGCAAATTGTTAAACAATGAATGTTATGTTGTGCTACTTCTGCACGTAGGCAATCCATAAAACCAACAACCGCATATTTGGAACCCGAATAACCCGTTCTAAATTTTGAACCAACTTTACCCGCCACACTACTAATAGACACAATTGAGCCACTGCGCCTTGCCACCATAGTAGGCAATATAGCTTTAGTAAGTGCAATTAAGCCAAAGTAATTAACCTCCATTAATTGGCGATACACGTTAAAGTCGTTTTCTAAAAATAAACTGCGTTGCGATACGCCGCCGTTATTAATTAAAATATCAATTGTAGGAAGCTCGTTCATTTTTGCTGTTATTGTGCTCAGTACGTGTTCTGGCTGGGCTAAGTCCAGCGGCACAACTAAGTGCCCTTCGCCTTTAAGCGTTGCTTTTAAATCGTTTAGTTTATCTACATTGCGCGCCGATAAAATAACGCGCGCTCCAAGCTCGGCAAATTGTATAGCAAGCTCTTTGCCAATACCTGATGATGCGCCGGTGATCCACACGGTTTTATTATTATATTGCATGCCCTATCTGCCTTTTATTGTTATTTATTAGGTTTTATTAAAGTACTTAGTAATGTATTTTACGCTTTTGTAGGGCCTGCTATTGCGTTTACTTCATCTTCTAATGTTTTGTAAAAGCCCATTAAAAATAATAGTTCAACAGTTACGTACAAAGGGCCAATAATTAAGCCAATTAAATCATCTACAAACGCCGGTTTTTTACCTTCGTAATAGTGCCCAATAAACTGCAGTACCCAGCCAAATACAAACACACCTACGCCAATACTCAACCACGGCCAAAGCGCCATTGCCGCAATAGGCTGAGCACCAACAAGGAGTAAGGTGAATATTACGGCCATAATAAAGCCAAGCGAAAAGCTCAGCATAAAATAATAAACAACCGACGCTAATACAAAAAGTTGTGCACCATCAATTACTACGCTACCAAGGGGTATTTGAATGCGCGCTAGTAAACACAACGCTGCAAATACAATGAGCGGAATACCAAAAAAGTGCGTTAGTACATTGCGCTTAGAACGATGATACAAACCATATTTACCAAGTTGCTGTTGAAGTGTTTTCATTGTTTTGCCTTTATTTTTATATATAAAACTTACTTTAGCAAAAGTAGACACAACAACAATGTCAGGTATCTGACATTTTGTAAATTAAACAAATGCAGAAATTATTTTACCCGGCTCATGCTCACCTTGCATATCCGTTCGCTCGCGCCCTTTTTGATACTCTTGCTCAAGCATTTTTTGGAGTTCCTCTATTTTATCAGCAATTGCGCTAGGGTCTGCGCCCTCACTTTGCTGTTCTTTAATGAGCTCTTCTATTGTTGCTTTTAGCTCGTCTATTTTGTTTTTGTTTACACCTAAGCGCTGATAAACCAGCGCTTCTTGAGCACTTTCTAAAAACGTTGGTTCTTTAGGGGCTGAGGTAATGCCTTTAACATCATTTGTTTTTTCGTTAGGGAGGGTATTAGTTGCCGCAACTTCGCTTAGTCCTGCCGCTTTATTTAATGCAGGAGAGTTATAGTTACTATATTGATTTTTAAAGGTTATTGTAGTCATTAGCTCAAATCCATTGTTGCGTTACATTATCTGTAGCAATTTTGGTTCCAACTAAATAAAAAAGTCTCTATTTAAGCTTGTGTAGCACGCGCCTGTAACTTTTGTTTATCTAAAACAGTTATGCGTTGATACCCCAAACTAATGGCTTGTAGGCTAACAAGCTGTTGCAGTATTTGATTAATAGTTTGGCGCGTTAGGTAGGTCATATCAGCAAGTTGCTGCTGAGATAAAACAAGTGGTGTTAAGTGCTCTGTATGCTCGCTGAGCATTAAAAGTCGATTGCATACTTTTTGCTCAGCGCTTAGTAATGCGTGATCTTCCATTGAGGTAAACATTAGGCGTAACTTTTGTGCCAGCAATAAACCAAACTCTTGCCAATATTGTGGCTGTTCGTTTAATAGCTGTTCAAGCTCGCGTTGGGGCACGTAAAAAAGCACAACATCAGTTTGTGCATATACATCATGAGTGCGCAGGCCACCATCAAACAAGGTAACTTCGCCAAACCACAGTGATGAATCAATAAAGCTCAATACAGCTTCTTTGCCTTCGTTACTTACGCCACTAATACGCACCACGCCGCTAAGTACGGCATAAATTCCATCGTGCTTATCACCTCGCAAAAATAATGATTGCTGAGCCTTTAGTGAGAGCGTTTTGCCCTGCGTTAATAAAAAGCTTTTTAAATAAGCGCTACGGTTTTTAAACCAATACCCTTGCTCTATAACGTTTTGCTGCTGTGGAGTCATTATTTACTGCATTTGCTTATTAAATGGCTGTTTTTCGATAACCAATTTTTTAGGGAAATTTAAATCGGTTGCTATAACAAAATCATCGTAAGGATCATTACCCGAAAACAGCTCAGTTATTAATGTATCGTTTTCATAAACATTAACGGTTACACCGCTGCCCATACCGCCTGAGTTAATAATATAGTAGTGATATTCGCCGTTACTAAAAAATAAAATACTCTCGCCAATACGCCCTACTTGCCTGTAGTAACTACCAAATGGTGCATCTGGTGTAGCTTCTTTTTCAAGCCCTATGTCATTAACTCTACCAAATCGATAACTAAGCGATGAGTCATCTTTTGCAACACAAATAGAAAGCACTTTATCGGTAGGCTCTAACTTGTAGGCTGTATTTTCATCTGGGTTACGCACAACTTTATGCATTTTTGCGTTAATGTAGGCTGCTTCATTACTTTTACAATGTGTTGCTAGCATACCGACCACTAAAGCGGGTTCGTGTGTTTGAGCTGCTGAAGGCGTGTTTACTTTGAGATTAGAGGGTGAGTTACTTACATTATTATTTAGCTGAGGACTACCTTGAATTGCCATACTTTGATCGTCACAACCAAACAGAGCAAACAAGAAGAAAGAATAAAAGCTCGCTAAAAATTTAATGCGCATAATAAAATCCATCTATGAGAGAGCCTTTAAAATAGCGATAAAACTAGCGACTCGCAACACCTTATGCGCAATACTTTATAAGTTTATTTTTAAACCATCTTCTGCAAAAACTACGTTACTTTTTAGTGATTTAATTAACGATTTTTTAAACAACTACTGGTTTTTAATGACCGATTAATAAACTGAGATAGAACCGCCGCTTGATGCGTTTTCATCAATTGCGTTGTACATAATCACTACATCGGCATTTTCGCTAAGTTAGCAAATGTACCTATTTTTTGTTGAGTGACCAACGGCCGATTTATTAATTTTAGCTAGTATTAAAAGCTGATTTAAACACCTTATAAAAATGTGTAAATAACTAAATTAATCAATAATTGGTTTTCTTATAATAAAATGTTGTTACCGCACTATTTCAAACGGTTTTTTATAACCAATTGTAATTTATAATTTAAATAAAATTAAATCCAAAAAACATACATTTTAAAAACAATTTAGTCTCATTTTATTAAAACAACAGTTGACCCTATTCAAAATATAAACTAGCATTTCTGGAAGCGCTTCCACAAATTCTAGTCAAACAGATCTTTCTGGAAGCGCTTCCACACATTTGACAATGTTTATAACTACACAATAACAGCCCCATACAAGCTGTTAATAATAATGATAAAAGCGCGAGGGAAACCGAATGTCCAACCATATTGTAAGAAAAACAAAGATAGCGACCAGCCTATCTCTGATTTTAGGTGCATCAATCTCTTTGCCTGTATATGCACAAGAAGCAAATACAGACGTTGAAGTAATCCAAGTTACTGGTTTTAAAAGCAGTATTAAAGAGTCGACTCGTTTAAAACGCGACGCCGCCGGTGTTGTAGATGCTATATCAGCTGAAGATATTGGTAAATTCCCAGATACCAACTTAGCCGAGTCGCTACAGCGTATTACGGGTGTGTCGATTGATCGCTCAAATGGTGAAGGCTCTAAAGTAACGGTTCGTGGTTTTGGCCCCGACTACAATATGGTAACCCTAAACGGGCGTACAATGCCGGCGGCATCTTTGCCTGCAGGCGGTGGTACACCCAGCTCTCGTGCATTTGATTTTGCAAACTTAGCGTCTGATAGCGTTAAATCGGTTGAAGTATATAAAACTGGTAAAGCAAGCATTGCATCAGGTGGTATTGGCGCAACAATTAATATTAATACCGCTCGCCCGCTCGACAACCCAGGCTTTGTTTCAAGCATTGGCGTAAAAGCTTTACACGACTCAACAAACCGCGTTGGTGATGACATAACACCTGAGCTTTCGGGCTTAATTAGCTGGACCGACAGTGAAGCTAAATTTGGTGCCTCGTTAACTGCAAGCATGCAACAACGCGATAGCTCATCAACAGGTGCGTTTGTAAATCAATGGAATACATCAGCTTTTGACGGCACAATCCCACAAGCTGCAGACGATATTGTTTTAACTAATGCACCCGCCGTTGGCCAGCTTTATTCAATGCCATCAGATTTGCGCTACACCATTGCCGACAGAGAACGTACTCGTACAAACGCGCAATTAACGCTGCAATACAGCCCTATTGACGATTTAACAGCCACGCTTGATTACACATATTCTAAGCAAGATTTATTCGAAGCCCGTGCTGAGCAATCAATTTGGATGGATAACTACAAAAGCGCGCTAACGTTTGACGATAACACAGTAAAAACTCCTATTTATTACCGAGAAGAACGTCGCGATCAGCAAACACGCGATTTAGGCTTAGCATTTCAAGAGCTAAACCAAGTTAACCAAAACGATTCTATTGGTTTAAACGTTGAATACTATTTCAATTCAGAATTGAGCTTTATGTTTGATGCGCACAATTCAAAAGCCACTAGCAAACCAGATGCACCTTACGGCAGCTGGGTAAACGCAGGCTTAGGCGCAAACGTAGTTAACGCACAAGAAGTTGATTTTAGCCGCGAACTTCCATCAATGAGTATCGATTTTGATGATTGCCGCCGAGATAACCTAAATTGTAATAACACATTAGATGCCTCTGATGTGGGTACGTCTATTTTAGATTCTAACTTTGCTCGCCAAGAATCTGAAATTACAGAATTTAGAATCCATGGTAAATACGAAATTGAAAACGGTGCAATTGACTTTGGTATAGAGTCTCGCTCTATGGAAAGCCATTCACTGCAATCACTTACACGTAATACTATGGGTAACTGGGGTATAGAAAACCCAGGCGAATTACCTGATGGCTACCTAAACCCAACAAACTTTTTAGCTGAGTTTGACGACTACGATACATCGGGTTCGTACAACCAAGGTTATACCGGCAGCGCATCGCAAATTGGTTACTGGGCAGGTGAAGAATACGGCTTTAACTTTGCAGCCGATGGCGCATTTGCAACTAACCGCACCATTGAAGAAGATATAACCGCAGCGTTTGTGCAATTTACTTACAACGGCTACATTGGCGATATGCCATACAACATTGTAATTGGTGCGCGCCAAGAGTCTACCGACATTACCTCAACGGCTAATATCGATTTACCTAATGCGGTAGCGTGGGAAGGTAATAACGACTTTAACGTTCGTTTTGGCTCAGATAAAGAAGATTTCACCCTTAAATCTAGCTACGATCACTTTTTACCAAGCTTTGACTTTGACATAGAAGTAATCGAAAACGTAAAAGCGCGTTTTTCTTATAGCACTACAATTGCTCGCCCAACTTACGATAACTTAAGTTCAGCAGCGACTGTTGGTGTGCCGGGTGCCCCTACTCTTTTAGCGGGTTCTTCACCGGCTACAGCGTCAACGGGTAACCCTGGCTTAGTGCCGCTAGAATCAGACAATATTGATGTATCGGCTGAGTGGTACTTTGCAGAAACTAGTTATGTGTCGGTAGGTTATTACACTAAAGACATCGAAAACTTTATTGGTTTAACACCAATGACGCAAAACTACTACGGATTACGCGATGCAACAGCGGGTCCTCGCGCACAAGCTGCCATTGCTGAGCTAGAATCTCGCGGACTTGCTCTAACCGATTCAAACTTATTTCAAATGGTTGCCGCAACAGAAAATGGCGTTGATTTTGACTCTATGACTTACGAAGAGTTTGAAGCCGCTTACGATGTAATTGCTAACAGCGATGACCCATTACTAAAATTTACAGCGCAAGTACCTACCAACAATAAAAATGCCACCATTGATGGTTTTGAAATTGCCTTTCAGCACTTTTTTGGTGAAAGCGGTTTTGGTGTGCAAGCAAACTACACCACAGTTAATGGCGACATAGACTTTGATGTAAACGCTGACCCTACTACAACACAATTTGCACTAGTGGGTTTAAGCGATACAGCTAACTTTATTGCAATGTACGAAAACGATGATTTTCAAGCACGTATTGCTTACAACTGGCGTGATAAGTTTTTAAATAGCGCAGCTCGATACGTAAACGAGCCAGGCTTTACTGAAGAATATTATCAAATCGACTTTAATGTTGCGTACAACTACAGCGAACAACTATTGTTTTTTGTTGAAGGCCTTAATATTACTGAACAAAACAGCCGCGAACATGGCCGTACGTCAGTTCAATTGTGGAACCTACAACAGCTAGGTGCACGTTACAATATTGGTATGCGTTACAACTTCTAAAGGTAATACAAAGTAAAGCCGTTAGTTTTTACTAGCGGCTTTTTTGTATTTAAAACAGTATTAATGCTAGTTTAATTGTTATCAACTTTAGGGTGTTAACTCATGACCAAACCAATAACAAAAATAGTCGTTTTAGGTGGTGGTACTGCCGGCTGGCTAAGCGCAGGCTTATTAGCCGCCGAACACCCGCACCTTAATGTAACGTTAGTGGAGTCGGCAAACGTGCCTATATTGGGTGTGGGCGAAGGCACATGGCCGTCAATGCGTAACACCTTACAACGCATTGGCATTAAAGAAATTGATTTTATAACCCAGTGCGACGCGTCATTTAAACAAGGTTCTAAATTTATAAATTGGCGCAACCTCAGCGAGGGAGAAAACTACTACCACCCTTTTATGAATCCACAAGGCTACGAGCACACTAATTTACACGCCAGCTGGCAACGTATTGCACCTGATCAAAAATTTGCTGACGTTGTTAATATGCAAAGCTTTGTATGCCAAGCAGCACTTGCACCAAAGCAATTACAAACAGCCGAATATGCAGCGGTCACCAACTATGGCTATCATTTAGATGCGGGTAAATTTGCTGAGTTTTTAAAAAATCACTGTGTTAAAAATCTAAACGTTACACATATTATTGACGATGTAACCGAGGTTATTAACGACGAACATGGCTATATTGCTTCATTAAAAACAAATAATAATGGCGATATAACAGGTGATTTATTTATAGATTGCTCAGGCTCTCGTGCTCGTTTAATTGGTGAGCATTTTAATAGTGAGTTTATAGCGCAAGATCATATTTTATTTAATAACAGCGCTGTTGCGGCGCAAATACCTAATGCACACACCGATCAGCCAATCGCCTCTGCTACGCTATCTACAGCGCAAAGTAACGGCTGGATTTGGGATATAGCCCTGCCAACACGCCGTGGTACAGGTTATGTATTTAGTAGTAAATATCAAAGTGATGAAAGCGCAACAAATACACTAAAAAGCTACATAGCCAAAAGCACCAGTGAGCAACAAGCTGAGCAACTTACCTACCGTGTATTAAAATTCAGCCCTGGTTACAGGCAAAAATTTTGGATTAAAAACTGTGTTGCCGTGGGTATGTCTGCTGGCTTTTTAGAGCCGCTTGAAGCGTCAGCTCTTGCTATGGTTGAACTTTCAATTAGCATGATAAGCGAGCAACTACCGCAAAACCGCACCCACATGAGCCAGCTTGCAAGTCGTTTTAACAGCCGCTTTAGCACTCGTTGGCAGCGCGTTATTGAATTTTTAAAACTTCATTATGTGCTAAGCGAGCGCGACGACACTCCTTATTGGCAAGATATTAGTAATTTAAATACCGCGCCCGAGCGCCTGCAAAACTTACTTAAACTTTGGCAATTTCAGCCCCCTAGCCGCTTTGATTTTATTGAAAACGAAGAAGTGTTTTCATCAAGCAGTTACCAATACGTTTTATATGGCATGGGCTTTGATACACAAACAGTATCTGCAAAAAATACATTTAACGACCCACGCGCTGGGGATTACTATTATCAGCAAAATCGCGAAAAAATAGCGCAGTGCTTAAATGGACTGCCAAGTAATCGCGCGCTTTTAAATCATCTTTTATCAAATAATGGGCAGCCACATAATGACTAAAACAAACGCTGTTAAAAACGTAGTAATTGCTGGAGGCGGCACTGCAGGTTGGATGGCCGCAGCGGCACTTGCTAAACTAGTTGGTAACAATATAAACATAACCCTTGTTGAATCTGACGATATTGGCACTGTAGGTGTTGGCGAAGCAACAATTCCGCCTATTCGTACATTTCATAAATTGCTGGGTATAAACGAGCAAGCATTTATGAAAGCCACTCAAGCCAGCTTTAAATTAGGTATTAGCTTTGAAAACTGGGGCGATGAAAACACGCATTATATTCACTCATTTGGCGCAACGGGCAAAGAATGTTGGGCGGGTGAATTTCATCACTTTTGGCTGCAAGGTAAAGCACTTGGAATAAACAACCCATTTGGCGATTACTGCTACGAGCTGCAAGCGGCTAAAGCCGGTAAATTTGCGTTTAATCAGCAAAACCCTATTAACTATGCCTACCATATGGATGCCACGCGTTACGCGCAGTTTTTACGTGAATTTTCAGAGCCATTAGGTGTAAAACGCATTGAAGGTAAAATACAAAAAGTAGTAAAAAACACTAAAACGGGCCATATAGAATCATTGATTTTAAATAATGGCGAGCACATTAACGGCGACTTTTTTATTGATTGCACCGGCTTTAGAGGTTTATTAATAGAGCAAGCATTGCATACTGGCTACGAAGGCTGGTCGCATTTACTACCGTGTAACAGCGCCATTGCGGTGCAAACAAAATCAACCAGCGAGACCGTATTGCCACTTACCCGCTCTATTGCCCACAAAAGCGGCTGGCAATGGCGTATACCGCTGCAAAACCGTGTAGGCAACGGATTAGTTTATTGCAGCCAATATATGGATGACGAACAAGCCAAAGCGCTACTATTAAATAACATTGAGGGCGAGGCGCTTACAGAGCCCCGTATAATTAAATTTAAAACAGGGCGCCGCTTAAAAGGCTGGAACAAAAACTGCCTAGCGCTTGGCCTTGCTAGCGGTTTTGTTGAACCACTTGAGTCCACCAGCATTCACTTAATTATGTCGGGTATTATTCGCTTTATGCGTTTATTTCCGTTTAATGGCATTACCAATCACGCCATTGACGAATACAACAAACAGCTTAAAAGCGAAATTGAAAATATTCGCGACTTTATTGTGCTGCACTACAAAGTAACTAATCGCGATGACAGTGAGTTTTGGCAACACTGTAGCGCCATGGAAGTGCCAAAAACACTTCAGCATAAAATTGATTTGTTTAAACAAACCGGCCGTGTATTTTTAGATGATGGCGACATTTTTAGAGTCGACTCGTGGGTGCAAGTAATGCTTGGTCAAGGTATTGAGCCTAATCAACATCACTTAATAGCCAGCATGATGAGCGATGGAGAACTCACCCGTTTTTTACACGGTATTAAGCAACAAATAGAGCAACGCGTAAGCCAATTACCACCCCATCATGTGTTTTTAAAGCAATATTGCCCAGCATAAATATCCTCTTTAAAAAAAGCCCTTATTACTAAGGGCTTTGAGACAACACACAATAAACTTAACTTATAAGCACTCTACTACTCACACTTTATTTTTGCTGTTTCAGCGCCTTGTGGTTCAAAGCTAATATCTGCAACTGAAACGCTAAGCTCGCCTGCCGTTTTAATAATAAAAGGGCTGGTTACTCTGGCAAAATCAACACCCTTTTTAGCAAAACACGTTAAATCTATGCTCATGGTTTGCCATGTATTTAAATCAGCATTTTCAAGATCACGGGTAATATCAAGCTCGCCGCCACAGCCTTGTTCGCACTTCATTGCAAGGTATGTTTGCGAGCTAGGTATTTGGTTTACTTTATAGCTAAAGCTAAGGGCGGAATTTGCTTCAATGTAGGCCACTTTGTCTTCGGTAAAGTTACTATTAATTTCGATGTAGCTGGGTGCAGTGCCATCAAAATTAAATTGCATCGCATCTTCTTGAATCGCTTTGTCTTCAGTGCGATAAGTAATACCGCCAAGCTTTACACTGTTACTTGCTACTTGGTGCTGCTCGCTGTTTGAATTTAAAAACAAACGCCACGGTGTTTTAAAACTGCCATTAAATATAGATAACGGCGCAAGGTTACTAACATCAACACCTGAGTCTTCATTTAGATTATTGGCAAGCGTACTTTCATCTTTATACGTTAAGCCAAAGCCATAGGGTAATAATGGCGAGTAATCAGCATCACCCTTATTTACTGCGGTTTGTAGTGGCGATTTAGGCCACGAGAAAGACAACTTACCTTTAAAGTCGTATTGTACCTGCCCACTTTCATCCGCTAATAATACATCTGCAATGCCTTGTCCTTCAGTGCCAGGAAGCCATGCTGCTACAAATGCATCTGACGCGTTTAGCTCGCTGTTAACCCACATTGGTCTGCCCGATATAAACACCGACACCACCGCAATACCTTGCTGCTTTAATGTTTTTAATATTTTAAGAGAGCGTTTATTGTTACGTTCAAACTCAAGGTTGTCTTTATCGCCATGTCCCTCTGCGTATGGTTCTTCACCAAATACAACAATGGCTACATCGGGTTTGGTATTAAACTCACCCGTTGGGCTTAAAATAGCGTTACCGCCAGCGGCATCTATTTGTGTTTTTAGCCCCGCATAAATAGACGTTGCCCCAGGAAAATCTGCATTTTGATTATTAGTTCCCTGCCACGTAATACTCCAACCGCCCGATTGCTTGCCTATGTTATCAGCCGCATCGCCCGCTATAAGTATGTTGCTTGATGGGTTAAGCGGTAATAAATGGTTGTTGTTTTTAAGCAGTACTAGCGACTCTTGTACCGCTTGGCGGGCAATATCGCGATGTGCTGGCGCGCCTATTAGTTCTAATTTACCTGAATATTTTCGATTTGCGGGGCTTGGTTTATCAAATAAACCCGCACGTAATTTAACGCGTAAAATACGTGCCACGGCGTCATCTATTCGCGCCATTGTTATTGTGCCCGCTTTTACTTGTTTAATTGTATTTTCATAAAGTGGTTTCCAAGCACCCGTTGGCACCATAAAAATATCAAGCCCCGCATTAACAGCCTGCGGGCAACTTTCATTTGTACAGCCTGCAACTTGTCCGTGTCCGTTCCAATCTCCTACAACAAAGCCATCAAAACCCATTTTTGTTTTTAATACATCGGTAAGTAAGTATTTATTGCCGTGATTTTTTTTACCATTCCAGCTATTAAACGATGCCATAACCGACTGACTACCTGCGGTTAAGCCACCTATATAACCTTGCGCATGAATGTTATATAACACCTCTTCGCTATCAATGTTATCGCCTTGATCGTCACCATCTACTGTGCCGCCATCGCCTAAAAAGTGCTTAACGGTACTAATTACGCGTTTATCACTTAAAAAGTCTTCATCGGCTCTGCCTTGCAATCCGTTTACAATTGCGGCTGAATACTCACGTACAATTGCAGGGTCTTCTGAGTAGCC
Source organism: Pseudoalteromonas sp. SG45-1 (assembly GCF_014164135.1). Classification (NCBI taxonomy): domain Bacteria; kingdom Pseudomonadati; phylum Pseudomonadota; class Gammaproteobacteria; order Alteromonadales; family Pseudoalteromonadaceae; genus Pseudoalteromonas; species Pseudoalteromonas sp. SG45-1. The sequence goes on along the minus strand of NZ_JACJEP010000021.1, from coordinate 44,279 downwards.
TTCGTACGTTCTGCCCCATCGGTCATCGCGCACAACCGCAACAGTCGGTGCAAACACCCAATCTATGCCTGTTGCCATTACCTCTATTGCAGTAGCTGCTGCAATTCGCTCAATTAATGCGGGGTTATTAGCAGCACCTAAACCAATATTATGCGGAAATAACGTCGCCCCAATCACATTATTATGTCCATGTACGGCATCGGTGCCCCACATGGTTGGAATTTTACTGCCATCAATTGAGTCATCAACCGATGCTTTATACATGCTCTCCGCAAGCGTTATCCAATCTGCAGGCGTTGCATGCTTATTAGCATTTGGGAACGAGCCACCGCCATTTAAATACGAGCCAAAACCATATTTACGCATGTCTTCAACACTAATATCGCGAATTTCAGGTTGGATCATCTGCGCTACTTTTTGCTCAAGCGTCATTGTTTTTAAGTACTGTGCAATCGTATTTTCAATTTCAGGCGTTTTAACTACTTTGCTTTTAAGCGTTGGCCAAAGTGATAAATCACCTTGCTCATGCTCAGCCTTTTTGACTACGGCGCTTTGGCTATTATTTGCGTTAATCTCTTGTTTGTTACACCCACTTAAAACGCACAATCCTCCTATTAAAATAGGGAGCATGTGTAACCTGTTAGTGTTTAAGCTTTTTTTCATTTTTATAGCCCTGTGTTGTGTCAGTGTGATTTTTTGAGCGCCTATTTGTTATTTAAATTTAACTATTGACCTGTTTAACAATAGCCACTAACCTAAATATGGAAGCGCTTCCTTAAAGTTATTAAATACCATACTTAGTGATTAATCAAATTAAATATGGAAGCGCTTCCAATAATAAATTTAATATACGCTCTATACAAAGCAAACTTTACCAAAAAGAAGCAGAGGTTTTCTCTTAATGAAACAATTATCTTTACCTAGTGGCTCACCACTTTTAGCCAAAAATTTTACTTATGGTGTAGCTACGGCCTCATTTCAAATTGAAGGCGGCGCAGCTGATCGCTTGCCATGTATTTGGGATACCTTTTGCAGTAAAGAAGGCAAAATAGTCGATAATTCAAATGGCGATGTAGCCTGCGAGCACTACACTCGCTGGAAAGACGATATAAACTTAATTGAATCATTAGGTGTAGACGCTTACAGACTTTCTATTTCGTGGCCGCGCGTAATGACTAAAAGCGGTCACTTAAATCAGGCAGGCGTTAAGTTTTATACCGACATTTTAGATGAATTAAACCGTCGTAACATTAAAGCTTTTGTAACGCTGTACCACTGGGATTTACCACAACATATTGAAGACGAAGGTGGCTGGCTAAACCGTAACACCGCTTACGAATTTGCACATTACACAGATTTAATTACCAAAGCTTTTGGGGAACGTGTGCACTCTTACGCCACCTTAAACGAGCCTTTTTGCAGCTCTTACTTAGGTTACGAAATAGGCGTACATGCACCTGGCATAGTAGGTCGCGAATTTGGTCGTAAAGCCGCGCACCACCTATTACTGGGTCACGGTTTGGCTATGCAAGTACTTGCTAAAAATAGCCCAAATACACTAAACGGTATTGTACTTAACTTTACGCCTTGTTACTCAGTTACCCAAAGTGAAGACGATTTAAAATCCACTGCATTTGCTGATGACTATATAAACCAATGGTACATGCAGCCTGTAATGCAAGGTAAATACCCTGATATTATTAAGCAATTACCTAAAGCCCACCGCCCAGATATTTTAGATGGCGACATGGAAATAATTGCTCAACCGCTAGATTACCTAGGGGTTAACTTTTATACCCGCATGCATTATCAAGCAAGCGAAACCGACTTTTACCATGAGCTGCCACATAAAGCGCCAATGACCGATATAGGCTGGGAAATTTATCCTAAAGCGCTGACAGAATTACTTGTATCGTTAAACGAAAAATACACCCTACCGCCTATTTATATTACCGAAAACGGCGCAGCCATGGCTGACGAATTTAAAGACGGTGAAGTGAGAGACAACGACCGTATTGAATATTACCACGAGCATTTAAATGCCCTACATAACGCAACTGAGCAAGGCGTAAAAGTAGATGGTTACTTTGCGTGGAGCCTAATGGATAACTTTGAATGGGCAGAAGGATATTTAAAGCGCTTTGGAATAGTACACGTAGACTACAACACACAAAAACGAACTGTTAAAGCCAGCGGTAAAGCGTACAGTAACCTAATAACTAGCCGATAATTTTTCGGCTTATAACAATAAGAACACACACAGTGAACAAACTCCCTTTATACGAAAAAGTCGGTTACGCCATGGGCGATGCCGGCGCTAACTTAGTGTGGCGCGGCGCGCTTGCTTATTTAGCGGTGTTTTACACCGATACATTTGGCATATCGGCGGCTGCCGCTGCCATGTTGTTTTTAGTGGTAAGGCTATCTGATGGCGTAACCGATATTATTATGGGTATGATTGCCGACAGAACGCAGTCGCGCTTTGGTAAGTTTCGCCCGTGGATACTCTACTCGGCACCATTTTTGGGCTTGTTTATGGTGTTGTGTTTTACTACCCCCGACTTTAACACCACCAACAAACTTATTTATGCCTACGTAACCTACATTGGTTTAACGCTTGCTTACACTGTAAGTAACGTACCCTACTCGGCACTTATGGGCGTTATGACACCCGACGACACAGAGCGCACAAAGCTCTCTGGTTTTAGGTTTGCAGGTGCGTTTACTGGTGGTTTATTGGTTATGGGTTTTTTACCTGAGCTAGTGGCATTTTTTGGCGGTGGCGACAACGCTAAAGGCTATCAGCTTACTATGTACTTATTTGCCAGCTTACTTATTATTTTAATGATTATAACGTTTGCGACCACTAAAGAGCGTGTAACACCGCACGCCTCAAATGAAGGGAATTTAAAATCAGAATTATTTGATTTAACCAAAAGCCTGCCATTTATAATCCTACCTTTGCTTGCTACTACCTTGTTTTTTTATTACCGCGATTTATACAGCGGCGTATTTTTTGCCCTTGTTATGGCTGCAATGACATTCGTTATTAAAAAATTACTCAATAAAGATAAGCAAAGCTTAACGGGATCACAGCGCGACATGGTTGATCTTCTGACCAACAAACCTTGGCTGGTATTACTCGGCATTGGTTTTTTAACCATGATGTTTAATGGCATAAAATACGGTGTAATTGCGTACTACTTTAAGTACCACGTAGCCAATGAACTCATTGCTGGGCAATACTTTATTGCTTTGTTGGTTGTATCTATATTTGGCGCACTTGCCACAGGTAAACTGGCCGAAATTATGGGTAAACGAAACCTTTTTATTGCTTCATTAATGCTAAGCGGGTTACTCACTACTGCATTTTACTGGGTACCTAGCGATAACCTGGTAGCAGTATTTACCTTTGGTTGTGCTGCTGAATTTTTTGCCGCCATGATGCCAACATTGTTCTTTAGTATGCTTGGCGATTCAGCCGATTATTCAGAGTGGAAAAATAAACGCCGCGCAACAGGGCTTATTTATTCTGCGGGTACGTTTGTGCAAAAAACCGGTGGTGGTTTTGCAGGTGCATTAGTATTAGTGGTACTTGCAGGCTACGGTTATAACGGCATGGATGAGCTAACAATTACTCAAGCCCTACCTGGTATGCAGTTACTTATGAGCTGGATACCTGCCGCATTTGCTTTTTTAGGTGCCGCATTGATGCTTATTTATCCGCTTACCTCAGCAATGACGCAAAAAATAACAGAAGACTTAGCAATTAGACGCAGTAATGTGTAAATTAAGTTTTAATGACTCTTCGCGCTTTATATTTTTATAAAGCGCGAGTAAAAATACATATAAGCTAGGACATCAATGGCGACAATTTATCAAGTATCAGAAATGGCAGGTGTGTCTTTATCAACTGTTTCAAGGGTACTTAACGACAACGACTACGTAAGCAAAAAAACTAAAAAAAAGGTATTAGAAGCAATGAAAGAGCTAGGCTATCAGCCAAGTTCTATTGCTCGCTCTTTGGCGTCTAGCACTACAAACAGCGTCGGTATTTTAGTTTCTGAGTTGGATGGTCCGTTTTTTGGTCAAATGATGTCAGCCATTGAAGAGCACCTTCGTATTGCAGGTAAACACGTTATTATTACCCCTGGGCACAGCGACGAGAAAAAAGAAAAAAAAGGCTTTGAGTTTTTAATAGGCCGTAATTGCGACGCTATTATTGCCCACGTAGAAGCAGTATCAAATGAGTACTTAATTGAGTTAAGTAAAGGCAAAACCCCTATTTACTTAATGAGCCGCTACGTTAAAGAAATTGAAGAAAACTGCATTAGCCTCGACAACGTAATGGGCGGCTACTTAGCCACTAAAGCCATGATCAACAAAGGCCATAAAAACATTGCGTACATAGCAGGCCCGCAGTTTAAAGAAGACGCGTCAAATCGTTTAAAAGGTCACAAACAAGCCCTAGCAGAGTACAACCTAACCTTTGACGAAAACCTATTTTACATAGGCGACTTTAAAGAAACCGGCGGCAGCGACGGCTTAAGGCATTTTATTCAAAATAAAGCGCAAATAACCGCCCTTGTATGTGCCAATGACGAAATGGCATCGGGTGCTATGAAATACGCCCGCGAACACGGTTTTAACCTGCCAAAAGATTTAGCCATTATTGGGTTCGATAACGTAATTTTTACCAATTACCTCTACCCAACACTGACTACAATAGATAACCCAGTTCCCGAAATGGGCCGAGCTGCGGCTAACTTAGTACTTAAAGACATTTATAAAAAAAGCGGCATAACAGTAAAGCACGTGTTTCAGCCAAAGCTTATTTTAAGAGACTCAACACCCGACATTAATTAACTTTAAACCTAATTTAAATCTAGTTTAAATCTAAGTTATGTAACTCATTACGCACCCACTGCGTATCCAAATATTGCTCTACGTGCTGCTGCGCAAACTTTAAAAAGTTACGTGCAGCATGCGATATGTGCCTGTCTGCTTGCATTACAAAAAACCTATTCAGACATAAATGCTCACAAATATAAAACAATATCCACATGAAAAAACTACAATAAAAAGCATAATAGATCCGATAATTTACCAAAAAGATCGTTTTAAAGTTTATTTATATTATTTAATAAAATATCACTTTACTTATTTTTAATTTGGCTCTAAATTCGCGCAAATTTTATTATTAAAGTAACCTCTCAAACTTTAAAACAGTGGTTATTTACCTTGATGAGTCGATAAACACACATGGCCGAATCAGCCGCCACAAGCACCTCTAACAACCCTTTAGCACCCGTTATCGGGCTGTCATTTTTTGCTATCGCATCCGGCTTTTTAATGAGCCTTATTCCGCTGTCGTTACCCGCATTTAAACTCGATGAAAACCTAGCGCCTTGGCTTGCGAGCATTTTTTACTTTGGCTTACTTATTGGCGCCACCACAATAGAGCGCATTGTGGTAAAAATGGGTCATCGCTTCGCATTTATATTATTTTTAAGCCTATTAATAGCAAGCGTGCTTGCACAACTTGCACTGCCAAATACCGTTAACTGGTTAATTGCACGATTTGTAGCAGGTGTTGCTGTTGCCGGTGTGTTTGTCGTTGTTGAGTCTTGGTTATTAATGACCAACACAGCAAAGTCGCGTGCTAAACGTTTGGGTTTATACATGACCTCACTTTATGGGGGCAGCGCGGTTGGTCAACTTGCTATAGGGCCGCTTGGCACCGAAGGTTCAACGCCTTATTTATTTGTAGCCTCGTTATTATTTTTAGCTATTTTAGCCCCTTTATTAATAACCAAAGGTCAGCCCGAAAAACAGCACCTTGAAAAACTACCACTAAAAGAAATAAAAACATTAAGCCACCCAGCTATGCTCGGATGCTTAGCATCGGGCTTATTACTGGGCCCTATTTACGGCTTAATGCCGGTGTATATTGCAGCACAAGCTGATCAAGCTCAGTACACAGGAACACTTATGGCGGTTATTATCTTAGGCGGCATGGTCGTGCAGCCGCTTGTGAGTTACTTATCTACTCGGCTTGAAAAAAGCTTATTGATGGGTATGTTTTGTTTAGTAGGCGCAGCCGGTGCTGTGGGTATACTACAAGCAAACACTTTAGCAGGATTAATAGTAAGCTACTTAATACTAGGCGCATGCAGCTTTGCACTTTACCCGATTGCTATAACACTTGCGTGCGACTCATTACCAATGGCAAAAATAGTATCTGCAACTGAGGTAATGCTTTTGAGTTACAGTATTGGGTCGGTATTTGGCCCTATGCTTGCTGCAAATTTATCTGATGCACCCAACGGTATTGTGTTTTATTTAGCAGGCTGTTTAATCACTACCTGTATTTATATGTTTATTAAAAGCATTAAAAATATTCGCGCGGGTAAAACCCCAGTTGCAGGCTAATTTTTAGCTTAAATACACGCTTGCTTATTAACTAATTCTAGCTGTTAAACATCTTGATTTAACAGCTAAAACTATTATTTAGCAGTGAGTTTTTTATGTGGGCTCAAAAAAAACATCTTTTTCCACCCTTGGTTTTGCGTTGTAAAAAGCCACGGCATTGGCACTAACGATAAAATAGAATAATGCACATGAGGCTGTTTTCCTGCGGCATTTCCGGTATCGCCCAGTAAGCCAATTTGACTGTTTATGCTTACTACATCACCTGTACTTACCGAGTAGTTATTTAAATGTGCAAAATAATGCACGCGCCATTTAGGCCCAAGCACCGCAACCACCTTACCACCACGAGTTAACTCACCTGCAAATATAACAATACCGCTTGTTGAGGCAACTACGGGAGTATTTTTTGTGCCAAAAATATCAATTCCTTTGTGCACACCCGACCTACCCCAAGGCTCGTACCAAAACGTGTTATGGTTCCAATCTTTACTTGTGGCACCTTGTACCGGAATCATTATTTTTTCGGGAATTAGTAAGCCTACTATTAATAAAGTAGCTATTCCAATTGCAATCCACTTAAGTACTTTCACTTTTTCTATCCTTGATATTTAAATAACTTATACTGGTAAATAAAACACCATAATAACTGAACTCATCATGAGTCGTATTTATGGTTTTATTTATGGAGTTTTATTTGAATGAAATACCCGACTAACATGTACTAAGCTGATCAATTTCAAAATAGGTTTTATAAGCAATTGAGCACTGCCCGCTATAAACAGCCATGTGCCACTTTCTATTAGTGAGTCATTTAAAAAGAAAAAACTGCCAATTAAAAACCAAACAGCTATCAAAAAATCGTTAAACGCTCCCAGCGCTTCATATCGTCGCTGGATGGTAATATGCTCTTGTCCTAAATCTAAAATAAACTGATTACTGGGGCCCATAAGTACTGCTCACTCTTTTATTTCATAATTTAAAAAGCTTGTTTTCACAAGCTAAGCCGCACCATACAATAACAAAATTTACGCAATAAAAAACGCTGGCCAATGCGAATCAGCCAACGTTTTATTGTTTGTGCAATACTTAACTAATCGTTTATTTTTTCTCTTTTTCTAAACGCTTTTTAAGACTTAATGCAGCATCGGCGGCTAATAAACGCATAAATTCAGAGCCATTACTTTGCTCGCCTTGGCCTGCGCCTATTACAATTTCAGGCACTAAACGGCTATTACCTAAGCTTGTAAATAAAGCGGTTTGAATTTTAACTTCTGCTTTTAGTGTTTCATCAAATACATACTTTGGATCAAGTGCAGCAGACTTAGCTCTTAAACGAGCCTCAGCTAAAACGTCCATACCTAATGCTTCTAAACGTTGTTGCTTTAGAATCTCTTCTTGCTCTTTCGCAAGCTCCGCTTTTACAGCCACTCGTTGCTGCGCAGAAATAATGGCATTTGCCTTAATTCGTTCAGCATCAATTTGCTCTTTTATTTTTAGCTTTTCAGATTCAGCACGTTGCTTAGCAATTGCTTGTTCACCTAAAGCCACTTCAGTACGCGCTTGTTGCTCTGCTTTTTTAAGGTTTTGACGCGCTAGCGCTTCATCAGCAGCAGCCTGCTTTTGGGCTTCAAGGCGAGCATTTACTTTGCTTTCGTAGTCAATATCAATAATGCTGGCATCAACTACTGTAATACCGTAAGCGCCTAAAATGGGTGCGTTACGCAGTGTATTACCCTCATCATCCATTTTAATATTAATAGTGACACGTTGCTGTTTACTTAAATTACCTAAGTCGTCAGATTTATCGCGCTCACCTGTACTAATAATTTGCTCAGTAACAAAAATACCGTTGGTTAATTGATCTGCAAAATCTTGGCTTAATTGACCATTACCACCAGAGTAATGTTGCTCTACCGACATCATTCGCGCCGACGCTTTTACATTTTCGGTGGTTGCACGCATTAATAAATTAGATATTAATGTTTCTTGTGAACCAAACTCTTCGTGTATTTTAAGTAAACCACGTAGAGCACCCGACTCTGCTGCTGGTACATTGCCTGGTAATCTAAAACGAGAGACACCTCGTGCGCCACCTGTTGTGGTATCTAAAAATCGAATTGGTATTAGCGGTACAATTGCGCTTGCTGTTGCACCGGCATCGCCCGTAAAGTTAATCGAAATTACTTTTTTATAAGCAGATGTACTACCAAACGCTTTTAAGTAAGGGCCGGCTTGATTTATTACGGTTAAGTTACCTGTAAAAGCCGATTGATGTACTAAACGCTCATCTGCTTCATTCCACGAAACAACTTGCGATGTAAGGGTTGCTATCACTACCAATACAACAATAATTGATGACACTATAATTACATTACGACGACCAAATCGACTCATAAATGAGTCATTTTTTACTGCTGGGACTGCTTTTTCGCTATCCATTTTTATTACTCTCCATGTTTAATTTCTTTTTAACAAAGTAAATAATTTCCTGTTCACTCAAATGTGCGCAAAAGCTACCAGAGCGATGTAACTCAACAAATGTTGCAAGGATTTCTTCTTTACCTTTAGCTGTTTTATCTTGGTTTTCTTGTGTTTGATTTTTTTCTGTTAGTTGAGTGATTAGTTCATCAACTATCGTGTCTTTATCAAACAGTACGTTGTATTCCTTGGATTTTCTTACCCGACTTTTATGTACGTTGCTGTAAATTACATAAAGTGCAACGCATAAAATAATAACAAGTAAACTTAACCCTATAATATAAAAAATCATAAGCTCTACTTAAATTAGTTTAAATACTTAACGAGCAACAACAATTGTAAGCATCACTTAACAAATGTTAACCCAGTAATTTTACAGTAAACCCGAGTAAAAAACAGATTAAAAATAAAGTTCATCAGGTATACAATTATAACCGCACATAAAAGTAAGCTTTTTCAAACAAAAAATGCCAGTCAGTTATTAACTGACTGGCACTAAGCTAATATTAATTAAAGTGCTTTTACATTATTCGCATTGCACCCAATCAACACCATTTTCACTGCATTCATGCAGCATTGTTCCATCTTCTCGGCGGGTATCTCTAAACCATTTCCCTTCAATTGTTTTAATAATACGTACGTTGTCTGTGGTTTTGTATTTACGCCAAAAGCTAGCATCAATAGATGTTTCGTCATCAAACTTATAGGGCATAGCAGCGAGTACGGTCACTAAATCTTGAGTTTCTAAGTCAGTAGCTTTGTCTTTAACATTTACCCAATCAGATAATGTTTGAAAGTCGGCATTTTCTTCTCTAAAGGCAAAGTCAGTTTGGTAAAACGATCCTGACTCAGTATAGCTAATGCTAAAACCTCGCTCGAACGGTGTATCTAAATTAGCACTAACGCATTCATCTGCTGTTGGGAAGTTAACCGATGGGCTAGTATTAGTAACGCCATAAAGCACATTGCTTTGCTCAAAACTAACGTTCTCAATGCTAGAGCATCGGTAAGTACGATCGGCGTTAATGTAAACATCGTCTCTAACTGTTAATTTTCCATTTAACGATTCTTCGCCCCAAGGCGTATCTATTGAATCCAATCGAGACAAAATAACGTCAATTTTGTCGAGTTCGTCTGTATTATGAAGCTTTACTTGCTCATAAATAAGTTCAGCGCCTGCAAAAATAACTTTGTCGCGGTACCATGCATTTTCAAACCCATACTCTGCATCTTTTGCTGTGTCTTGGTAAATCACTGCTCTTACTTCTTCTGCATCAGGAAACTGAGCATCTAGCTCTTGCTTGAATTTATAGGCCGCTTTTAGTCCCTTAACAATTGCTTGTGCTCTGTCGTAAGCATCGCTGTCGTTAGTAGCGATAAAATCTGAGTAAATTTGCTCTGTCGACAAATTATAATGCGCAACCAAGTTTTGCATTACGTTTGTTATTTCGCTTTGAAGGTTTGCAAGCAACTCAGTATTTTCTTTAAGTGCATCACAACTTAAATTATTGTTACCACTTTTTTGTAATTGAAGGCTCAACTGCTCCCAAATAACGGTTGTTAAAGGTGATATATTTCGAATATCTTCATCAGTCAAAATCTCAATTGAGGGTGGAAATGACATTTGATACGCTTGTGTTACCTCCCCTAAATCCTCGTCAATTGCGCCAACTGGTACATCAACATACATAGTTGAATACGGCACACACAGCGCCTGCTCTTCTGTAAAATTAAAACTATAATTACCCGATTCTTCAGAGACTACAGAAGGTTCTGATTGCTCATCAAAAGTACCATCGCCGTCAATATCCAGCCATACTATTGCACCAGATACATAACCATCAATAACCTTTCCTGTAAGAGAGATAGTGTTAACTTCTACGGGGTCTACTTTTATAGGATCTGGCTTAGCTATAACTGGCTCTACAACGGCCGCTTTATCACCGCCACCACATCCAACAAGGCCTAGCGTAAACGCTAATGAAATAGCTAACTGACTTTTTTTAAAAAACATACAAAGACTTCCTTTTTTGCACTTTAATTATTATTAAAAATCATATTGTTATCAATTATTTTAATACAAGTAAGTAACACCAATCTGCTTATATATGGGCTCTATTTAACGTTAAGAAAATTACGCTAGAACGAGGCAAAAATTTTTGTATCTAGCGTTCTAAATAAAAATTTTTAACGACGTTATAGTGCAATTTAATTTGTTAAATTACTCAAAGATTTATGCAGGTTGGTATAAATTTAAACAACAGAAATTTATTGAATTTTTATGGGGGGATGGCAACAAGTTAACATGCCCTGTACCTATATAGTGACACATCATGTTAAATTTAGCTCTTACATTTGTTAATTAAATATAACTAACACCAGTTATTATTGACTAATATGGATTGCAAGTGCCTAGAGTAAAGGGCTCAAGTGATGACCGAGTTTTGTAAACGAATGTATATTACACATGGGTTGGTTTAGAGCGCTTCGATAACTATAAAACAATTATATAAGCAAACCATCAGCATTTTTGATTCGCTCTTAAAATTAAAAAGCCACCTAATTAAGGTGGCTTATGTTTATTGCATTGTGTTTCTAAAGTGCCTGAGTATCGTTTTCTTCGCGTTTATAAATATAGGTTTGTTGGGTTTTAAAGCCAAAACCAATTGGTTCAGCGCCATTTACTAGCTTAACTTTTCCACCTTCAACATTTAAATTTGGTCCAAGTATTTCAATAGCTTTTATCGGCTTATCAGAACCTTTAACCCCAGGGCCTATTAAATAAAACTGACTAACTTGCGTTACATCCGTTGCATCATCCCAATCGCACTTACCATCCGCATCATTATCTGCACACGACGGGCCTTCCCCAAAAAATAGTTTCGGTGTATCTGGTACATCATTACTTGTTGCAAATTTCACATCGTCATAAACCTTCGTTCCATAATGCAAATGAAAGGCATAAAGCGAACCACCGCCACCCGTTAACGAACATTGGTTTTGTGTTGATGATGAAGATGCAGGCGTAAAGGAAGTAAAGTAAGCAACCCCACCAACGACCGTTGCTGCAGCAAGGGACTTTTCGCCCGTCCCTAATTCATATCGCCATCCTTTAAATTCGGCTAACTTAACTTCAAGGTTAACAAATTTATCAACGTCATCAAGTGCGTTACCAAATGGGTCTTCATTCATTTTCATTAAATCATCTGGCACTATTGGGGCTGGAAATTCAGTAAAAATTTTTGTTAGGGTGTTTTCATCACGGATCATATACAACTGATCTTGCTCATTAGTAGCAAGTGGGTTTGAACGATTTCCGCTACCTATAACTATTGCGTCGTACGGGGTATCTAAACGGGTGGTGATCATTTCACCACCATAATTGGTTTTAGTAACTTTACTAAACAGCGTTCTAGCAACTAATGGTTTGTAAAAAAAACGTCTGTCTTGCGACGCTAATGTACTGCCAAGCTCCGCAAGTTTAAAATGGGTAATATCACCTTCATCTTCACTAGGAATATCTACTCGCCAAATATTACCACCTGTATCGGTTGCATAAATTCGGTCAATATACCCGTCGTAATCTGAGTCAAGCGTAGTTACATCCGCTGCAATACTGTGCTCTCCGGTAAAACCATGCTCATCTGGAGTCAGCGCCCATACCTTTTCGCCAGTTTTAGCATTAACAATGTAGATACCTAGCCCGGTTTCATCTGTTGTTCTAATCGCATTATCTTTGTTTGTATCGTAGCCTGCGCCAAATATTAGCAATGGATCCTCACCAAAGGCTTTAATGTACGCAATTTGAGGTTTAGACCATGTTTGCGCTAAATATTTAAATTCTTCTGAGCCACCAACAATAGGCTTATTCCATAATTTTTTAGGTTTTTTTGGGTCACTTATATCAAGCGCGTAGTAATTATTACCGCCTCTGCGCATACCTGCAAATGCCCACACTTCATCACCATCACTTGCTCTAATAACACCATCGTTTAACCCTTCGCTATTTGAGCCTTTATTATTAAAGAACACACTTATAGGCCCATCCATGCCATACACTTTTGTATTTGCAAGATTACTACGCAAAGCAGGAATGTTTTTTAATAAGGCAGCAGGTGTAAAAGCCCACTTTTCTTCAACAGTATCGCCTTTGTCTTCAAACATATGTAAAAAGCCGGCATTAGTACCAACAAGTATGTGAATACTTCCATCGCCGTAATCTATAGATACCGGCTTTGAATGCAAAGGGTCGCCAAAAATATTGATTCGCTGATCTACTGATGAGTTATCACCATCTTCATTGTCAACATCAACCCCTCGTGCCCAGCTAATATCACTCTCCTGTAAAGTTAGCCCGATATTAGGAATCAAATCAGGGGCAAGATCGGTAACTGTACCTGTCGCTAAATTTAAAATGGTTTGTACTTTATCAAAAGTAAAATCAATAATACTGCCCGTTTTATCTATGTAAATTTTACGACTGTCAGGGTCTAAAGTTGATAAAAGTAAATTTACGCCACCCTGGGCTACTAAATTCCCATCTGCAGGCTTATTAGTTGGCAGCCAAAAAGTTCGCGCTTTCTCATCAATTAACCCATTTTCATCAAGGGCTATTTTATCAGTTGAATCGACTATATTTGCACCTGATACTTTTAGTTTTTTTAAATTCCCGCTCCAACGTGCGCCTGTTTCTGGGTAAAACATCGCAAAGTAAATTGACTCTCGGCTACGTGTTTGGTCAACATTATTACTTGCTACCGTAGGAGATGAAAAACTATCGTTAACTTCGCGTATTTTCGATATTGTATTATTAAGCGCTTCAGAAAGTTCAGTCGATGTATCGGCATGTAAGTACTCGCCGCCGCCCAATAAAGCGGTTTTTTCTAATAACTTTTTACCATTTGTGCTCATGCCACTACCAAAACCGATAGTAAAAACTCGCCCCGTATCGGCAACCTCTGGCGTGGTGTCGTACAAGTCAACTTCAACATCTCTTGTACCGTGTATTATTTGAGCTAAAGCGGCTAAATAGCTATTACTTGTAGTACTAGGATATGAACCAAAAGTAGATTTGTATAATGATTTGATATCATCATTTCGGGTAATATCTTGTGTCGGATCACCATCAGTCATTAATATTAAGCTAATTGAGTTATCACAACGCTCATCTGCACCAACAGCCTGTTGAAAAGGAGAAACATAACGAGGTATATCACTACCACTTTGATCTCTCTCAATCGTAGTATCTCGTTTGTCCGTATTTTGCCCATACCAAACCGTCTGCCCAGTCATATATAGGTAAGCTTCCCATAAGGTCTCAGTAATAGGTGTATTCCCGCTAGCAGGCAGCTTTTTTATTTGACCCAATATTTTGTCATGTGAGGAGCCTAGGCCAGCCATAACATAGCCACCATCATTGCCATTAAAACGCATCAAACCAAAATCAATCGAGCTGTTATCATTTACTAATTGGGTCATCGCGCTTATACCAGCATCGATTTTTCTAGGTCCACCATTAGGCAACTTAGTCTTCATACTTCCTGAAGTATCAAAAATAATAAGTACACGAGGGTTTTCGTCGGTTTCAACATTATGGTTTACGTATAGCTCTATATCTTCGGCAAATACAGAAACGCTAATACCTACCCCGAATAACAAGGCAGCTATTTTTTTTAGTTTAAATTGCATTTTTAAATCCCTTTATTTGCGCTTTTTATTTTTATTGCGCAAGTTAATAACTACTCTATTCCCTGTTTAATTTTTAGTAATATTGAGGTGGGACTAAAAATAAAACAAAAGTCATATCTAGCTATTCATCACAAAACAGTGATTAGCATCCACGTGGTGTCAATGCTATAAAATATATATTACTTCGATTTTTAAATAAAAACAGACTAAAGTCAAAGACATTAGGTTTTATTATTATTTAAAAACAACAGTTTAAATAAAACAATCCCGTTTTACTGCACAGTTAAATCATGCTAAAAAACTATATTTTTACCTATGTTTCTATATTTATAGATCTATGTTTTAGGTAACAAGTACTTACCAATATAAATTAGTAACGTAAGGCTCTAAAAATCACCTTTAAAAACACTATTATTCAGTAAAACTGTTTTATTAAAAGAAGTGTGTTTATAGGTAACTACGGTTATTCAAACATACAAAAAAGCCCATATTAGGTGCTACCTAATATGGGCTTTTATACTCTCGCTAAATTATAAGCGCTTTATACAAGCATTCTTATAAAGATAACTCTTTCTTAGCGCGAGTTAAGTTATGTGTTACAAGTGAGTTTTTAGAAATTTGAACCGCTTCATATAAATCAGAAATACCAGCAGTGTCTTTTTGAGCCTTAATACGTGCTATACCACGGTTACTTAATGCAAACGATGTAAGTTCACGTACTTTTAAACGCGGACCATGGCTTTGCTTAAGCAATGCAATAGCTTGTGTACAAATAGCTTCTGCTTCTTCGTAGTTTCTTGCTTCAACATTTAAAGCACAGCTATTAAATGATTTTTCAAATGCGGGTGCTGCAGTTACAGAGTCTTCAATAACCATTAATTTATAATCACTTTGATTAGCCATTACAGCAGCTGAGCAAGTTAATAATGAGCCAAGAGCGATGGTTTTTAAAAGTGTAAATTTCATGATTATATTCCTAATTAGTTAAGTCGTACTTGTTGCCGACAACTTAACTTTAGAGTGTTAGCTCAATTACCACAAACGATAAAAACAAACCTAATAAGTGAATAAATCTAACCTATAGACTTTAGTCTAACGCCTATAAAAATACTCATTAATTACAATCAGTTAAAACTATAAAAATCACTAAATCATAAATAAAAGAATACAGTTTTATTATTTTTTAATAATACCAATTCGCTTAATTAAGTGATCTATTTTGAGGATGAAAAAACGTGTTGATAGCTAGGCAAAAAATTCGCTATTTGGTTGTTCTAAATGAGAATTTTTTAACGCAGGTAGCGACACGTTTAGCCCCGCAAAATGATTATGTATTATTGCGGATTGGTATAACACAATACAAAGTTAATAAGCACGAAAAAGCCGATATTGGGGTTTAACCCAACATCGGCTTTTTTACTCTCGCTATTTTATATTATGCTTTAGTAAGCACTTTATAAAACACGTTATAAAGGTTTTTTATAACGATAATTCTTCTTTAGCGCGAGTTAAGTTGTGCGATACCATTGAGCTGTTAGACAATTTTGATGCTTCGTATAAATCAGCAAGTGCAGCTGTATCGTTATGCGCTTTTAAGCGTGCAACACCACGGTTGCTTAATGCGAATGACGTAAGTTGGCGTACTTTAAATTTAGGGCCATCTGCGTCTTTTAAAAGTGCGATTGCTTTAGTACAAATTGCTTCAGCCTCAGCGTAATTTTTTGACTTAACATTTAGTGCGCAGCTATTAAATGATTGCTCAAGTGGCTGTGGCGCTGTTGCAGTTTCAATAACCATTAATTTGTAATCACTTTGATCAGCCATTGCAGCAGCTGAACATGTTAATAGTGAGCTAAGAGCGATAGTTTTGATAAGTGTAAATTTCATGATTAATTTCCTGTAAGTTAAGTCGTACTTGTTGCCGACAACTGAACTTTAGAGAATTAACACAACCCCGACAAACGATTAAAACAAACCTAATAAGTGAAGAAAATTAACCTATAGACCTTAGTCTAATACGCTTAAACTTTTTCTATATATTTAAAGAACTTACGCACCAATAATTGTGCCTAAAATCGCTACTTTACGTTTTAAAATGTATATAATTATTTATGCTTTTTTTTAGTTGGTTTTATTTTAAACACCTTACTTTGGCATAGCTGAGTAACTATCAAACAAATTTATACATTTAATTACATGCAATACTAAGTCATGTATTTATAATTGCAGCTCTGGTAACTTTTCATCATTAATGGGTTAACTTTTTTGAAACACATACTTCCTCTTTTTGTTTTATTAAGCACGCTTTTATCATTTAGCCAAAATGCTAACGCAAGGCTTTTGCTCGGTAATGACATGCCTAACACCGGTATGTTTATAAAATCAGAATTTAATGGCGATAGCAGCATTACATCTGCAGGTGTAGAAATGATGGTTAAGCAAAATTACAGTAACTTTGGTGTTGTTTTTACAAGCGCAATTGGCGCGGCAGTAATCGATAATAAACAAGGCGAGCAAGAAGAATTTATAACGTGGGACAACGGCATGAAGCTTGGTTATTTTAATGACTTTTTTATATACGCCGAGCTTGGCTTAGATCTGTTCGAACTCGCCTTTAAAAACGATAGAGGCGATAACACCTACCAAATAGAAAAATCGAACAACGACATAGACGGCTACGCAGGTATAGGTGCGGGTTATCACTTTAAGCCATTTAAAATAGAAGTATTTACCCGAGCACGCCAAATAGATGGCGACTACTGGGAAGCACAAGAACATATTTACAGCGGTGTGCAGCTCAGTTTTACGTTTTAATTGCCCTTTTCTTATAAGAAAAATAAAAAGCGTGTGAAATACAGCTATTTCACACGCTTTTTAAAAAATTATATTTAACGGATAGTTTTGGCTACTTTACCAATACTCAAACCCTGAATTAAAATAGAAAACACCACAACCGCATAAGTGAGAGCCAATAAAATATCGCGCTCGTTCCCATCAGGTAATTGCAATACCAATGCAACCGAAATACCACCACGCAAGCCACCCCAGGTTAAAACTTTCCATGCGCCAGATGGCAACTCTAATTGCTTATTAAATGTAGTGGTTGTTATACCCACAACGATTAAACGTGCGAGTAATGCTATTAAAATAGTTAAGCCACCAGCAATAAACAAATTACTCGAAAATGCAATCATGACGACTTCAAGCCCTATGAGTACAAATAAAATGGCATTTAAAATTTCGTCAATTAGCTCCCAAAACAAATCAACGTAATGGCGTGTTTTATCGCTCATAGCCATACTACGACCATGATTGCCCACCATTAGCCCCATCATTACCATTGCAAGCGGGCCCGACAAATGCCAATGGCTAGCCAGTGCATAGCCACCAATAACGCCCGCTAAAGTAAGTAGTACTTCTTCTTGGTAACTATCAATACTTTTAAGTAAGTAATATAAAATACCACCTAATACCAAACCAAAAACAATACCGCCACCGGCTTCAACCGCCAGCGTGTGTGCTACATAATAAGTTGTAGGAATATCACCACTTGATAAAACACCCAATAAAAGCACAAAAATAACCACGCCAATACCGTCGTTAAACAACGATTCACCCGCAATCACGGTTTCAATACTTTTAGGCGCACCCGCAGATTGTAAAATTCCCATTACCGCAATCGGATCGGTTGGCGAAATTAATGCACCAAACAGTAAACACCAAATAAACGCTAAATCAAAACCAAGCAAAGGTAGTACTAAATAAAGCGCCTCAGCAATAATAACCGTAGATAGCAACGTACCAACACAGGCCAAAATACCTATTGGTAATTTATAGCGCCTTAAATCGCTAACATTTACATGCAGCGCCCCAGCAAACAGCAGCATAGAGAGCATGCCATCGAGCAAAACTTCAGTAAAATCTAACTGATCGAGCAAGCTCACTTCGTAATCTATAAGATCATCAAACCCTAAAAAACCCAAAAATATAGCGCCGATAGACAAAAGCATCGAAATAACCATAACGCCAATGGTTGTTGGCAAGCCAATAAAGCGATGGTTTACATAGGTGAGTAACGCGGTAATCGATAAAAATATCGCACTTATTTCAAGTACGCTTAGGCTGGTTCCTGGTGCCATGGTTTAAATCTCAATATTTATTTAATGATGCCTTGCTCAAAACAAGTAAAGCAAAAGGGTTATTATTTTTTATACGGTTATCTCGTATTATATTCGTGTAGCCTAAACAAGCATACCCAAAATATTAATTATAAATACACACCCTACTCTGTTAACGTATTTAAAGTATTAACTCACGCGTAAAATAAAACAAAAAAGCCCATGTTAGGAATTAACCTAACATGGGCTTTTTTACTCTCGCTATTTTATATCATACTTTTATAAGTATTTTATAAAGCGCTTATCAAAGATAAGTCTTCTTTAGCGCGAGTTAAGTTATGCGATACCATTGCACTTTTAGACATTTCATTTGCTTCGTATAAATCAGCAAGGCCAGCAGTGTCGTTATTCGCTTTTAAACGTGCAACACCACGGTTGCTTAATGCAAACGATGTAAGTTGGCGCACTTTAAATTTAGGGCCATCTGCGTCTTTTAAAAGTGCAATTGCTTTAGTACAAATTGCTTCAGCTTCAGCGTAATTTTTTGACTTAACATTCAGTGCGCAGCTATTAAATGATTGCTCAAGTGGCTGTGGCGCTGTTGCAGTTTCAATAACCATTAATTTGTAATCACTTTGCTCAGCCATTGCAGCAGCTGAACATGTAAGTAGTGAGCTAAGAGCGATAGTTTTGATAAGAGTAAGTTTCATGGTCGTAGTCCTGTTGGTTAAGTCGTACTTGTTGCCGACAACTGAACTTTAGAGAATTAACACAAAACCGACAAACGATTAAAACAAACCTAATAAGTGAATAAATCTAACCTATAGACTTTAGTCTAATGCCAAATTACTAATTTACGGCAATTGGTATTTATACAATCAGCAACCAAACCCACACCTTATTTAGTACGTTCAAGCAACTTAACTACTTGGGCTACAACCATTTCTGGCTCATCATTTTGCGGATAGTGATAGCTCTTATTTGTTATTACTATTTCACCTTGAGGAAATGCATTAGCCCACTTTGAATGTAAGTCGCCCCACATTTCACGCGCTTTGTCGGTAAAAAATAATACAGATGGCTTTTTATACTTTTTAACTGAGGCAATTACTGTCACGGGTATGTCAGCAATTTGTGGATAATCGGGCAGTGGACGTTTTGCCCAAAAATCTAAATACTGATTCGACATTCCATTTTTTATATCGTCGAGCTTTATTGCTGCAATTTCTTTTTCAGCGCGTGGCAAATCAATCGCGCGCATAATATCTACATCGTGTTCTGATGCAGGCTCAATTAAATCAACGCTTTAATCTGATTAGGGTATGTCGCAGCAAATACACGCGCAATATAAGCACCATAAGAGTGCGCAACATACACAACAGGCTCTTCTATTTTCAGTGTTTTGAGTAATAACGCAGCCTCAGCTGCATATTCTTCTGAGCTATAGTTTTTCTTTATTTGTGCAGAGCCGCCATTACCAATACGAGAATACCGTATAACTTTAGCGTGCTTGGTAAGTGATTCAAAAATCGGGTCCCAATCACTTAAACCAGCAGAACCACCCGCTTCGAGTAAAATAGTATGTTTACCTTTACCACCTAGCTCGTATTCAACGTCAAAGCCATTTACTTTGACGACAGTCAATTTAGCTAATGCATTATTAGATAATAAAAGTAAGAAAAGGATTTGTATTGTTGTTTTATAAGTCATAATTTAATTAAACTTCACCATTACTTGAAACAAATATTTGATCACGCAACTTTCACAATGCTCTAAACCTCAAAAGATGCAATCTTCCTTAAGTATCTTTTTGAATATTCTTACTTCATATCTTACCTCAGATTAAAATTGTAAAAAAATTACTTTCGACTAGGAATATACGTAACCTCATTTATCACCCAAACCTATAAACTCCCTCGCCCATATGCCATAATCTAAATAATTCATTATTTTAGTAACTTGGCGCGTATTTAAGCGCTTTTAAGTTAACTACTCAGGGTTTTCAGCATGGCATATCAAGAGCAAAATCAAGCAACAATCTATTGGCACGACTACGATATAATAACTTCAACTATCTGTTTATAAAGAAATAAAAAATAAAATTTAAATTTTTTATACACATATATATACACAATTCAAACTTTTGACGCACAGTAATTAAATTAATTTATAATTTCGTAAGGTTTTACATAAAATTAGGTTAAAAAAATGGATACAAGCTTTGATGTTTTAAATAAGTGGGACCGTTCATTAAAAGGTAACAATAATAGCTATAAATTTGTGCTAGCAATTGCATTACTTGAATTCTCAAAAAATACAGATTTAGAAAAAACAAACGTGATTAGTTACGACTATCTAATCAATATTTTCGTCGAATTTTATTGGAACCACCTTAATAGATATAAACTAAATCATTCGATTAGCCATGAAAAAAAACCTCTTTTAAATAAAATATTTCTCGATTTAGATATAGATGAAAATTTAAGAAGCTCACTTTATTCTATTTCATATCGCAAACTTAAAAAGGATCACAAGGAGGTTGTGCAACAGTTGTTGTCAAATAAAAAAATTATCATATCAATTTTAGGGAATCCTATCTCTAGATTTAATTTTGATAACAAAGGAAGTGATCATAAAGCTGGCAAAGGTTACTTCTATGAATGGAATAGAAAGAAAGAAATAATAATTTTAAATAAAGATGCATTTTTAACGATAAAAAAAGAAAATAAAATATTCACTAAAATTGTACAGCTAGGTTTAGCAAGTTTTCTTGAAAAATATAATGTACAACCTAACTTGATTGATAAGTCCAAATTCAACATAAAAAGACCTCCATTCAGTAAATTTATAAATGACTTATTTAAAGAAGAAACGCAATTATTAGGCCGTTACACATGCTTTTATTGTGAAACTAAGTTAGAAAAATATGATAAAGATCATTTTATTCCTTGGGAGTACGTACTCGAGCACAAAATTTGGAACCTAGTCGCTGCATGCAGAGAATGTAACTCTGAGAAGTCAACTAATTTACCCAGCAAAAAGAGTATTAAAAAGTTAGAAGATAGAAATAAAGAGATATTTTCGAATCTCAAATTTAAGATACATAACGATTTCGATTCTCTTGAAAGTTTAATTTCTAAAATAGATGATTTACATACAAATGCTTCGAAAGCTGGATACTTACCATGGAATAAATACCTTTGAATGGATTTCACCGCAGGTAACTAAACTACTCCACAATTGGCTTTAATATACTTTTCAAATCACTTGCTGTTGATTTGTGGCCTGTAAATGCACCCTTTGTTATTGGAGGCCCTGCTCCCTGATCTTTATGGCCGTGAGTTTCTAAACTTTGGTTTATGTCTTTAACCAGACTTATTAAATCAAGAAGTACTTTAGCCACGTTTACTGAACTGTCACCCAACCAAACTGTTTTTCCTTCGACCTTTGCTAGTTCTGTGGATTTAGCGTGGAGGGTTTTTAGTGTGGTTAGGTTCATGTTTTCGGTGGCTTCAATATCTACCTGTTTTTTACTACCAAGTAACAGCCCTTCTAAAGCTACAATTAATGCTTTTTCACCTACTACTGTTTTCAGGGCACCCATGACTTCGGTTATTTGGTTGCCGTCTATTTTTAATGTGTCGTGCATGGCTATATTGGTATTGCGTTCATGATGATTTTCTAAACAGTTGCGCGATTTTCTTTTTGTGATATCGCTGGTTTGGGTTATATCGCCATCAGTTGTGGTGTGCCAGTTGCCGTCGCGGCCTTGTATTTTGCTGCAGCCGTTTTGCTGTAGCGTAACATCGGTGCGTTTGTGCTCTGGCACTAAACTTTGCCATGGTAATAAACTGGTGATGACGGGATGGCTGTTTAGGCCATCAATGTATTGTATTAAACACTGCATGCCTGGCATAGGTTCGTTCAACAAACCGTGATCGGATGCTTGCCCTGTCCCGAGTGTTACTTGCTCAAATACAGGCACGGCTAATGGCTCATTTGTGAGCGGGTTTAATAGCTGTACGTCGGCCGCTTTTAGAGGCCTAAACGCGGTGCTGATTGCTGCGGCGTCACTTGGTAGGTCGTATATTTTTTCGATACGTGCAAGTTGCGGCAGGTGTTTACGCTCGTTTAACTCTGGAAAGTAGCGCTGTATTAGGCGTTTAATGGCTTGTTTGACCATCGTATGTGCATCCTGTTATTAATTAAGGTTACTTCGGTAATATGACGCCCGTTTAGCTGTATGCCTGGTCTTAATTTTGGAATGGCGATCAACTCACCGGTAGTTGAGCTTTGGGCTGTTATTGTATGCTCTGGAAAATCGTTTATTGCTGCAAGCGGCCAGCGGGAGTCGTGCCAACTGCCTACAAATATTTTGCCATCGGGGCGTTGTTGAAATATAAAATCACTAATGCCCCATGCTTTGCCTATTTGCTTTAGCGCTTCAATACCTGCGCCGCTATGATAAAACGCGGGTATTGTTTTATTTAAATAGCCGACGTTTTCAGGTGTCACAAATTCAACACCGAGCTTTGCCAATTCATCAAGCACAGCTTTGATTGTTGCATGGCGAACTGCAAGGGGGGCAGTGAAACTTAATGCGCCGAGTAATTCGCGACAAGTTAAATACCAACGGCCGTTTGCCTGGTGTTTTGATTCGATAACGCCGAGAAAGTACGGGATCATATTATCTAGCGTGTAACCTAAATGCAGCTCGACTAATCCGCTTGGCACTTGCTCTGTCACTATTTCAAACTTTGCGCGACCAGTGCTGGCTATATCAAGTTGTACACTTTTAGTAACGACGCTCGTTACTGGTTTACCTCCAATGGTTAGCGTATCAGATAGGCGAGTATTCATGGCCCCTCCACCGCTGCAAATTTACTTTGTACATCGTTATTTGAAGTGACCGCTTGCGACTGTGCATTTTGGTTTGCTGTACCATCTAGCTGTTGTTGCTCACGCTCTGATACGGACTGTACTTCAATAAGTTTAAAGGTGATTTGCCATGCGCGCTTTTCTTCAAGTTCTACAGCCTTTACCTCGCCATCAAATTTGGCTTTACGTATTTTATAAGCCTCTGCCAATGCATTATTAATTGTGTAAATAATACGGGCACCGTTTTCATCAAGTGCTTTCGCTTTGCTAATAAGCAATGCTAAAGCCCCCTCTTCATTAAGCGGTATTTTAGTGCTCACAGTTAACATGCCAGGCTTAACACCTTGATCGCTAATGAGCGCAAAACTCCCCATGCCTGACATATCGCCACCGGCTAATTTAATACCAGCATTGACCCGCGTTTCATACCCGGGGATATTCCAGCCATCTAACGATATGCTCATAACACCTCTTCAATATGATTAAGCTCGCTTGGTTCGCCAACAAACAAACACATTGCCCAATAGTTATG
The DNA here is from genome assembly GCF_014164135.1 of Pseudoalteromonas sp. SG45-1. Lineage (NCBI taxonomy): Bacteria > Pseudomonadati > Pseudomonadota > Gammaproteobacteria > Alteromonadales > Pseudoalteromonadaceae > Pseudoalteromonas > Pseudoalteromonas sp. SG45-1. The sequence continues at coordinate 20,153 of NZ_JACJEP010000021.1, read as the reverse complement.
CTCATTGCCTTTGCTAGCAACTGAGTCGGCTAGCTGCTTTGCTGTACCGGCTGTAATTAATTGCATATCGACCCCACTACTTTGGGCAGTAAATTTCGCCTGATTTAATCGCTCGTCGCGTGCTGTTTTTAGCTCAATGGTTTGAGTCAATGCATCGTCAATGGTGTTTATTAATTGCTTGCCACTGTCGTTTACAGTAGCAATTTCGTCCGCTATTTGTTGCTCACGTATTGGCGTTAAGTTTTGCAATGTGTTTATTTGCCATTCGATACTTTGGCCGTCATAGGCTATGAGCTGAGTTTGCTCTAATGCGCTTTGACTTTGGCCGTATTGAGCACAGCTAATAAACTCAGGTATTGGGCAGTATTCGTTTATTGTTTTTAATTTGCTAGCTAATGATGCTGGGTCATTTGCGCTCACTGATAGCAGCAAACCATTAAAGCGTGTGGGTTTATCAGTTCGCGACACGTCCTCGATCGCTAATGCAAGTAACTGCGCGCCCGCTTGCATTGAGCAAGGGGCGGCTGTTTGGTGATAACAAAGTACAATGTTATGCATTAGGTGTAACAGGCCATACCGCATCGTGTATATTTTCGAACTTTTGAGGTAAATCTCGTAATGCTTGGCGATACTCTGACCACGCAACTTTCTGCTCTTGGGTTAAAGGCGCATCCGGCATTTGTGTCCAGTCATATTTCGAGATAAGTGCATTTCTCTTTTTACGGAGACATAATCTATCGACAGATTTTTGAAGCTCAACCTTCTGAACTTCTGTAATTAAATCTGAGCTTGCTTCAATATTACAGACTTTTTTACCGTTTAACGTTCCGCTTAATAACATAAATAATTACTCCGGTGCATAAGGAATATTGGTAATTGTATTTTGAACCGTAGGCTCATTGACGAGTTCATTAATGTAATTCACCCCCCATAACGTATTAGCCAGTACTGAGGTCCCATTCAAAGATAAATAACCATTTAATAGCTCAAATTCGACTTCTCTTAGACCAATTTTAGTTGGGAGTAGGTAATTTAAGTCACCACCGAATACCCCTTGCTCTGCACTTTCTAAATCTACAATAACCTTACTTCGTGCAATGATCACAGCCCCGCCACCCCAAAAACTGATGCCTCCATACTTGTCGAACTTTGCATTAATAACTAAAGACTGTTTAAAATATCCCAATAACAAGTTCCCATAAAAAAAGACACTTCCACTGAGGAAGATAATTTCAGGTGTCGTCTCGTCAATATCTATGCTTTTAGACTGATCAATATTTTTGCTATCAGGTACGATAATTACCTTACTTGCATAACAATTTACATTGCCATCAACCACATGCTTTTGTGATCTTGATAATTTTATCGTTGCAGACTTCCCGGCAGGAATTATGTTTAAAGCATGCAATAACGTTTGAAATGGCTCCGTACTCGAGCCTGAATTTGCATTACTGCCATTAACATCAACGTAAAAAGTAACATCTCTATCGCCTGACAAATTATTTAAAATCGACTGCGACACAGTGCTTACTCTTTCACTTATAGTCGCAGAGTGTTTTTCTACGGCATCGGTTAGTTGTTCACATGCGTCAACAACGCGACCTAAATCTGATTCATTCATATGCTATTTTCCTTAAGTACTTGTTTTACATGACGTGTCATGGATTTAACTTGGCTTGTCACAATACTGGCTAAATGTGTGTTAATTGCATCAATTTGTGGGCTGTAATCAAACATCCACGATTGTGCAGGGATGGTGATCCGCGCTAATGCCGCAGCCGCTGCAAACTTCAATACAAACGAGCGGTTGTGTACATTGTTTACGCCCTGGCGCTTGCGTTGTAATGGCAAGTAATCAATCGCTAGCAATGTACCGTCTTGTGTTACTAATCCAATCCAGTTGTAGTCGAAGTCGCCAACGTCCTGCTCAAGTATGACGGCCCATGCCACGGTATTTGAATCAACATAGCCTGACGTATCAATATTGCGCCTATACACAATTTGCAGTGTGCTAGGCATGCTTTCATTGGGGTTACGCTCTGCGCTTTCATTTAAATTAGGAATGTTTGCTAACACTAATTCTTTAACATCGAGCCCTGAGTTTTGCAGCGCGCGGGTTGTGATGTAACTTTTGCCGGCGTTGGTCATAATGCCGGTGATCGCTTGGGTCATAGTGGCTCCTTGGCGATACTTACACCGCCCTCTTTACTTAAAAATCCATAGTGATGATGTGCGGCAATAACATGCTGTACATCGGTGGTGATTGCTTGGGGATGTGTATTACTTACAAGGTTGTCACACCCTAGAAATTGATATAACTGCTCGAATGGCAATACGTGTTTTACATCGTGCGTAACTGCACACAGTGGCGCTTCGCAACTTTCATTTTGCAAATCAGTAAAACCGTAACTGTATTGTTGCAGCGCTTTATTTTGTGCGGCTAAATGCAGTGGGTGATCAATGTGACAGCTATCCCACTGTACGTGCGTTAATCCTAAGCTCAGTGATACATCAGCTTTGTTATGCACGGTTAATTCATAGCGCCTACACGTTCGCCCATACAGCTGAATAAGTTCGGGTAATAAATCGTTGTTGCCTGCAAGCGTTGAGTCAGACATATCAATGGCAATAATGTCCCAATCCCGCCCATCAATGCGCTCACGCACATTGAGTACTTCTAACCCTAAGCGGTCGAAAATACTTCTTACGGATGCCATTTCGCCAGCGTCAATAGTATTAACTAATGCATGCTGTACGCGTTTTCTGTATAGCTCTATGGGTTCATCATCTAGTCGGGTAGTTAGCCGCTCCCATGCCAGGAACCCTAATACAGGCTCTTCATTTTTTAACTCGTCTTTTTGGTTCACTGCCCACATAACATAGTCGCGCGATTGCTCCCAGTAACCTGTGGCCGCTTTTACAAGTTTTTCGGCGTAACCTTTATTGAGCCAGGTCGCGATTTCATTAGCCATTTGCAACCTCATTAACGGTTAATGATGTAAGTACCGGTAACCAGTTGGCTGCAGTTATGTCGTCAATATCAAACTTGATTGACTGCAGTTCACTAAATTGTTCATGGCACTGTGTTATTAATTGGCTAATGCTGAACACAGTTTGATGCGTTACGCGTGTGGGTGCATACGCTGCATTTTGACGAAATGCGGCTTTTATAAACGTGGTTAAGTCGTCTTGAATAGCGTGGCTGTTGTCATGTAACTTATAGGTTGCGTTGATATCAAACCCGTTGGTTGCCATAGCGTAAACCATAAAGTCATCCCCTAAACCATGGTGACCTGCGGTACGAATATGTTGGTTAATGGCACTCAATAGTGCTGTTGGTACAGGGCCAATATCTAAGTAAATATACGCATCAGCCGTGCCTGGTCCACGTGGTGCATTGGTTAGTATTTCAATGTTATCTATTGGTACAGCAAAGCTAGCAATAATTTGTTTGTATACAGCATTGATATGCCAGCGGGATGCAGTACCAAATACGTTACGAATGCGTAGTCGATAATGCTCAGTGTCTTCGTCATCAGAGCCTGGCTTAATTAACCAATCATCATTGTTGGTTACGGTGACCCCTTCTTGTTGCTCAGTAAAGTATCGGTAAGCCTCTTCGGGTAAGTTATAAGCTGCACCGGTTTCATAGGCTTCAGCCAATGCATACGCAGTGCGTTGCCCTTGTTCAAAATACACATCTTGTAAAAGTATAAGCTTATACACTTTATCGCCTAGCACATCGGTTACCACTGCGGTTCCTGCCACAATGGAACTTTCGCCCTCGTCGCTTTCGCGTGTAAACGTTAATAATCCCTGTGCTTTTACGCCCGCTTGAATAAACACATTACGTGCAGGGCCATGGCGTTCAATCAGTGCAGCTCGGCTTGCTGTCATAATGAATAAGTCAGGCATTAGCTGCGTTGCTAGCCAATTAAACAGCTGCACGACGGGCTTTGTTAGCAACGCTTCAACGGTTCGCCAAAATGGGCCAAAGGGTGAATTGTTGGCAACTTGTATGTTTTGCTCTTTTAACTGTGCTTGCCACTGCGCTTGCGCTGTTTGCTCATCCATTGGCAAACCTGCATTTTGCATTAGGGTTTTAAAGTCCACTTTGTAGGCTCCCGTATTGGCGCGTTTGCGCGGTGATACTTAATGTGCCTTCGTCATTTCGGTACACTTTTATAGTGCCAGGCTTAATCCGATTGTCTTGCTCGGTTAGTAATTCGAGCTCGGTTAAAATGGGCGCTATGCCGTTTTTATTGCGCAGACCAATCAGCTTTATGAGTAAACCGCTTTCTAAAATTCGATGCTTTATATCTTGCGCCACCACATTCGATTTACTTAATGTACTGGGTGTCAGCGAGTCATTAAGTACAAAATCATTATCCTCAACGGCTAAATCTATGTGCAGTGCAATATCAAAGTTCATCAGCTTGCTAGCTCCATCATTTGTTCAAAGCTTTGCGCTAAGTCGTCAGATTTAATCGTTAAGTTGTCTATGTGCACACGCTTGCTGTTATCGCTCTCGCTTGAACTGCTCTGGCTGGTGCTGCTCGTTAGGCTTTGTAAAAACGCTGATTTTTGTACTTTGGCTTTATAGCTATTCGTGTGTTGTTGCTCAGTATTTAACTGCTCAACGCTGTACGCGTTCGCTGTGTTAGTAATTGCCTGATCTGTTTTGACCATTGGCAATCGTTGTAATGGCGCTGCACCTTGATTAAAGCGGGCGAGTTGTTCATATTTTTGACTATAAACAGATGAATTGGCCGCGTTAGTAAAATGATTAGCTGTGCGTGTATTGCCATTTTCTATCGCTGATTGTGTTACGAACTGTGTTGATTGTGCATTGTGGCCAACATCGCTATGTGTAGCTGGGCTGCTTTGTAATGATGAGTTAGTAGCGCTGTTATTGATGCTGCCCGTTGTTGAATAAGCAGCATCGTTTGCAGCCATGGTTACTGCGCTGGTTTGTGCCAAAACCTTATTTGTTTGGTTTGTAGCAATACTATTTTGTAATGCAGGGTTAACTACACTATGCGTTGTTGCGCTAGTAAAAAAAGCAGCATCGTTTGCTGAAACATCGTTATTAATAGCAGTATTTACAGGCGCGATATTGGTTAATCTATTCGCCACAGTTGAACTTACATAGCGGTTATTTAATGTGTTCGTTTGTGCCAACGCGCTATTTGTTTGCTCAATGGCATTACTGCTTTGCAATGTTGAGTTAATAGCATTGTTAGTTTGACCTTCGTTTAACTGCGTTCGACTCAAATACGTAACATCATTCACCGCACCATAGTTAGTGCTGGCTTTATTGCCTGGTACTTGGGCGGCTTTGTTGATCACAGCTTGGCCGTAGTCGCGGCTGAACGCTTGATCTGCATTTTGCATGACTAAATTGCTAGGCTGAGCACGGTTAATGTTTTCGTGTGTTGAGGTCGCTTCTGTTTTTATTTTTGCCTCGGTATCGTCAATCAGGCCGAGCTTTTCGAGCACCCATTTTACGCTATCAATCACCCCATTAAAGGCCGCTTTCACACTATCAAACACCGCCATTAATACTTTCCCCCATGCGGTATTTTGAAACGCAGCCACTAAGTCATCCCAGTAATAGATAAGCGCACCAACCGCCGCGATGAGCGCAATAACACCCGCCACTATCCACGTAATTGGGTTTGCCCAAAGCGCTGCATTGAATAACCATGTAGCCGCTTGGCCTGCAAGCATAACCGCTTTAAATGTACCCATGGCAATGGCCGCCGCGCCCATCGTTGCAATGAGTGATAAAAAGCCCAATACACGCAACGCAATAAGTGCGCCTTGCCATAATTTAGTTATCACTGTTAAACCCATTGTGAGCGCACTACTTGTTATCAGCGCCATTTTGTACAGGCCCATCATGAACATGACCACGCCATAAATAGAGATAAGCGCCACAATGCCCACTACAAGTGTTGCAATCACACTGGATAAAATCGGAAAGCGCTCAGTTAACGAGACAATACCCGCAAAGCCTGCAGCGAGTAATTCTATAAAGGGTTCAACAACGGGTAATAAACGACTGCCCATTGCCGTAGCGGCCGCATTAAACGAACCGCCTAATCTATCCCAAGGGCTGGCAATAATATTAGCCATTTCGATTGCTTTGGAGCTATCTTGCACGTTTTCAAAAACGGTGATGCCGTCTTTTAGCTTATCGACTTTGGTACTCAATACATCAACGGCTTTTGCACCTTGCTTACCAAATATTTGAGTAAGTACATCGCCACGCGCTACAGAACCCAGTGAGGATAAGCGGTTATTAATACGCCCTAGCACTACGTCTATTGCTAGCATGTCGCCGTTATCTGCGGTTAATTTTATGCCCAATGCATCTTGTGCTTTACCAATGCCTTGTAATAATGAGGCCGCTTGCGTGCCAGCCACTGATCCTGATTTAGCAACCAATTGCAGTTCACCCACTAACGCGAATTGTTGAGCTGAGCTTAAGCCAATGTTTGTCGCGGTCGCCCCAAGGTTTGAAAACGCGGCTTGCATTTCTGCACCGGTGGTTTTGTAAAGCTGTACCGCGGTGGCGGTTTGCCCTGCGATTTGGTTTACCCAATTCGCTTTGCCCATTTTATTGGCGGTCTTTTCGAAGATGCCATACATGGTGCCCATATAGCTGGTAATAGTGGCTGCGTCGGCTTTGGTTGCTACCGCTAGTATGTTTGACGTTTTGGTAAATTCAGATAGCTCAAACCCATTTAAGCCGGCAATAGCTGATTGAATATCGTAAGCACTGCGGACGAACTCGGCCGAGTTCCCCCCAAATTGAAAACCAAACTTATAAGATGTTTTAGTCAGTTGTTGCAAGGCGTCGTCGGTAACGCCCAGTGATTGCACCTCGCCCAAAGCAGCAACGTGGTCAATTGCAGGCGCGAGCGATTTAGCAAGGGCGTAACCGCCACCCACGGCCGTGGTTGCTCCACGCATCATTTGATCTTGTGCAGCGGCAGTTTGCTGACTCAGCTGATTTATTTTAGCCATCACTTTATTAACCGGACCCGTCACCTTATCGATGATCCCGATTGAATAAGTAAGCTTGTCTAATTTGCTGAGTGTTGCCATTAATTACTCGCCGCCTAATGCTGTGCAAATACCGTTATTTACGGCTGTTACAAAGTTTTCTTGCTGTGATGTTTCAAGGTAAAGCGCCTGTGCCAAGCTCTCGTCAGTGACTGGTACATTGCCAAAGTATTTAGCGTGGTATGCCAGTAACTGATCGAGCCTGCTTTTGCCTATTTGCTTGGCTCGGCTTTCGATTTTTTTACCGTAAAATTAAACTCAGGTTGGTATTCTTCAACAATGGCACCCACTAAAAACAACGCGGCACCCGGTTGCTGTACCAGCTCTTTGAGCTTTTTAGCGTCGGCTTCAACCACTGTGTTTAATAAAAAGTTAGTTGCCGGCTGCACTTTGTTATTTGGCTGAGTCGAGTTAATGTATTTGTTGTAGTCGGCGCCATTTACATTAAATGTGATTTCGCCAACGGGTGTTTCTAATGTGATTTTTTTCTCAAACGCCATGATCAATACTCTCTTTTAAATCTGCTTGTTCTAGCAGTGTGTAGGTAAAATAAGGGCCGTACTTGGCTGCTGATTGCTCACACAAAGCAATAAATTCATCAAAGTCATTGGGATTTGCAAACACCTGGCAACCGGCTGACCACTTATCAACTTGGGTTGATGTGGTTTTGCTGTTTGCACGGTGGCAATTAATACCAAAGTAACCTTGTTGTAGCTCTGCTTGGGGTGTGACGTCCGTGTCTAACTCGGTGTCTTTGTTGTTGTCACGTAGAACAACAACCGGTTTATGCTGTACAAGTGCGCGATACTTGCCCTGGTGATAACCCAACGTCCATAAGCTTCTATGCTGCCCTGCAACTAGCACCGCTGTGCCGTCTATGTTCATTGGGTTTTTACGCCAGTAAATACCGGCATCTGTTGTGGCTTTATACTGCTTTAACTGCCATTCGCTGTTTTGCTGATACAACACACAAATTGCATCGTTAAACGTGTTGGCGCGGGTGTTTGTATGGCGAATACCTATAATGTTTAGGTTTAATTCACCCTCAAATACTTTATGCCCACATGCTTGCAGGGTGCTTAGTAATGTTGTGGCAGTTAGTGTGCGAATAGCTTTAGTCATTACAAATCTCTCACTTCATCGTCAGTTAGGTATGGCACACCGTTAATTTTGACAAAATCAGGGCTAGTAATTGGACACTTGATTGATGTGGTGTCTTCTTCGCCACCATCGGCTTTAATGTTTAAAATTTCGTCCAGCTGCGGCAGACAACCAAACGCTTCAACGTTCTTTTTACCTGCAGCTACTTCTGCATTAAATGCAATATCAAACGGTTCAATACCTTTCCAACTGCCTGCTTTTTCAGCTTGCGCTTGCACGATTAACCAATTTTCATGATCAAGCTTTAGTGTTACTTCGCCTTCAACATCGCCATCAATAAAGCCCTTTGGAATACCGCGCACTTTTTTAACGGTGCGCCCATCCGTAATTTTGCAAGTCGCTTCTATAACATGAACCATCGAATCACCAATGAAGATATCGAAGTCTTTACCGCCTAGTACTTTTTGCATGTTTGCGCTCCTACTCTGCGTTATCTAACATGATCCCAACAATGATGGTGTTGGGTGAATCGATTGGTTTAACTTTAAGTACGACTTGTAAGGTGGTCGCATTCATAAACGTTAGGTTGATACTGTCGTCTTTTGGTGCACGAATTAAACCAGGGAACTTATCGGCACCAATATTGATAGAGCGTGCCATGTCGCGCAGCGGTTTACCCATAATGCGTTTACCAAATTCAATCCCGGTGCTGCTGTTGTTTAAGCGACGATTCTTAACATTTTGAATTCCAATAATGCGCACAGCACGTGCAGCCATATCAACAATGCGGCCAATTTCAATTTTTTGAAAATCACCGCCTTCAGCGTCCAGCATGTTTACATCGCCAAAATACGTACCATCAAAATCAGCATAAAACTGTGTACAACTAAAACGCAGCGCATCAAGTGCCGCCGTGGTTGAGTTGGTTAAGGGGTTGCCGGCGGCATCTTCTGGGTGTGGCATCAATGACATTGCACCCGTAAGCACACGCATTGGGCTATCAGCAATAGTGACTGCGCTTTTACATAAACGCCCTGTTACTGCGCCTAGTTCGTCACCGAATAAAAGCGGTATAACAGCCACACGGTCGCCTACTACGCCATCGGTTAACGGTTGCAATGAAGTCACTAAATCAGGCCAGTTTTGCTCAGCCGTTAAGCCAGGTGCTGCAAGTAAAAAGCGAACACGACGAGCAAGGCTCGATAAAATTTCAAGCGCTTTGGCTTGGTAGCTTTCAATGTCGGCTTTGCCTGTAACTGGCGTACAAATAACAATAATTTCAGGGCTAACATCCTGATCCATTGCTTTATCAATAAGGGCCATTACGTTATCGCCTGCGCCATGCGGGATGGCATAACCACTCACTAAGTCATCACCGTTGCGTTGCCATGCTTTTACTTGTGTTTTTAGTGGGGAGTCGGCGGCGCCAAACTCAACATCAAAATCACTTTGTGCATTAATAGATAAAATTTTGCCGTTGTTCTCACTCGCTTGACCGATAAACAACACACTGCGTTCAATCTGTTTCGTAGCGCCACTGCCTGTTTGTATGGCGGCAACGGTTACTTTACCTTGTGCCATGATCGTTCCTTTTGCTTTGCGCTACGCAACGTGCATAGCCTGGTTTAAAATAAAATTCATTTGCTGCTTTTCTTCGCCCTGCGTTTGCCCTAAAAATGAGCGGGCCGGCAAGTCAATTTGCCATGTACTCTTACTTGAGCTGCCCTTTAAATCACGAAGTAAAAACCCTGCTTGGTTAATGCTTAAATTCTCTGTTATCCATTTAATGCTTGGGCGTTTACTGCCCTTGCCTTTACGACGCGGTATTTTGTAACCCTCGGCTATTAATGCCCTGGCTAAATTTCGCGTGGCTGGCCCTTCTTTATTTTGAGCCGCTTTACCTTTTGGCTTGCCTGCATCTAGGCTTATGCCCTCTTGGTGGGCACGGGCAATTTTTCCGCTGTTGCCCCCTGAAAAATAAACACTGGCGTCGTTTGCACTGTGGCGAACCTTCATAAACTTTTTAAGCTTGGTGAGCATTTTCTTTTTTTTACCGTTTGCTCTGCCTTGCCATGTTTTACCTGCTAAATCCGTTTGCTTGGTGATCCGCTCTTTACTGCTTTTATTCGTTGTTCGAATAACACGACGTAATATATTGCGCCGTTTATTAGGCTTAAGTTGTAAAAACGCTAATTGGTCTTTGCTTCGCCCTTCGTCAAATTTAACGTTAAGCACGGCTTACAGTGCCTTGCAGTAAAAATGATTCAGCAACCCATAGACTTTGCTCGCCAAAGTCGTAACGGTTACCGTTTAATTCAAAGGGGCCATTGTCTGTTTGTATTAGCTCTATGTCTTCGCACAGCTGGTTAATAGTCAGCTCTACTTCATTGCTGTTGTCGTCGTTTACATCGGCGCTAAATTCAATATCGGTGCTGTCATAACGCCCGCCATTGTTTTGCAACCAAAACGATGCAAAGGCACAAATTAACGCAGCCGGCGCAAAGCATGGATTAATGCTGATCACACCTGAGTAATAAAACCGCGCTACCAATAACCCGTTACCATTCATTGTTTTACTACTTGGCTCTATGCGCCCGCCTTCTATCCAGCTATCAAACTGGGTATTAAGCGCCAACTTATGCCCTTGGTACTCAACACTCACTAAATGCTGTTTAAGCTTTTCAATTTTGCTTTTGCTCATAACAGCTCTACCGATAAATTAGGGCTTAGTGCTTGCAGTAAGCGCATGGCGTTTATGCTTTCGCGTTGCCAGTGTTCAAAGTTATCAATGGCTGATTGCGACTGTGCTGTTGCGTTTTCACGGTGTGTACTGCCAAGCTTGGATACCAATAAATTAGCTTTGGCTTTGCTATACACTGCATCTTTATAAAAAATTATTTGTTGTGCGTTTAATGGTGTGCCGTTAGTAAGCACAGCGCTTACTAGTTCTTGGTTTACCTCGGTCTGTGCGCGCTTTAGCTTTTCAACAAGCAGCTCACTTTTGCTGGCGTATTCTTGGGCAACGGCGTAATGCTCTATAAAATAAGCCGTGCTTAATGTCGGGTAATAGCCATTGCCTGGCACATCAACATTAATGCTTTGTAAATCTGCTTGTGGCATACCGCTTAAATTCATATTGCACCTGTAAAAACACACATTAAATTGGGTGTGGGCGCCACTTAGTCACAGGGCGTCAAACAACGAATGCTGACGAAGTGCTAAGTTGCCCACCGGCGTTGGAGCTGTTACTCGTTAACCGTTGCTTTTAATTGCTTTGTTAACTTATCGACTAAACCTTTAACCCCAGCTTTGTCGTTAATGGCTTGTGCGTGCTCTGCAAATAACAGTGCATTACCATAATTGTGTAATGCGGCATCAACCTTTGCCGCAATGGCGTACAACTTGCCGCCTACCACTTCAAGCCCGTTCCAATCTTGGTTTTTAACGGTATTAATTAAGCCACGCAGTACATAGCTAATATCAAATAAGCCTTGCTGCTTTGATTCTGATAGGTAGTAATTTGCATCGTCATAGAGTTGGTCGATAACGAACGCAGGCCAATGCTTGGTATTAAATACCGTGGGTAGCGGTTGCTTTTGCTCAATCATAAACGGCAGGAGTTCTAGCGCCGCATCCCAGCGTTTAAGATCAACCAACCAAATAAACACCCATGCTAAAACCGTGTTCGGATGGCACTGGCCGCTTAGTCGATATTTATTGATATACCCTAAATAATCTTGGCGTTCTAACGCTTCAGACTTGTAAGTTGCTTTGTCGGCTATATCAGTAAATGTTTTTAATTGAGCTAAGTCAGATTCGATGGCTGCTGCATAAAGCTGGTACTCGGTTTGCGTAGTGATAGTGGTTGGCGCATGGGTACTCGTGGCTGTTGCCGCGACCGTTGGCGCTTTTTCGTCAGTGCTTGTTGGTACGCTGCTTGCTGCTTTGGCTAATGATTTTTTGACTAAGCTCATTTAAAAACACTCTTTAATGTGGTTAAAAAGACCGACTTGAAAATTGGATTAAACAAGCCGGCCAAATGGGAATTTACCGAAAATTTAAACCCAGGCGCTACCGTCTGAATTTGGTAACTTGATACTGGTTGATTCGAAATACATTACTTTTTCAAGGTCTTCTACGTAGTAGCAATCGTTTCGTGATAGGTAGTCTTCAACGCGTTTTTTCTTAGCGTTGTTTTCTACACTGGTACGCGTTGATCCTGTTTGTACGTAGTGACTTAAGTTGTCAAAGCTGGTGACTAAAATGCCACGAGCGGGGAAAAACGGAATTTTGTATGTCATTAAACCGCCATAGGTATCAATCACCTGTTGCAGCTCAATCTTGGTTTTTTCACTTGGGGTATGTGCTTGCTTGGCGTACAGCTTGTTTTTGTCTTGCGCTAAAAGCTCGTCGCCAATAATAGCTACCATGTTTGCACGTTTGTGCTCTGGAATACCTTGCAATGCATCGTGCACCGCTTGGTCTAGGTTTTCGTAATCGCCGCCAGCACCAATACGAATTTCGCCAGCGGTTGCGCCTTCACTAATTGCGCGCTCGGGTGCATCGCGGCGAATTAGTTGTAGCCAGCCAATGTTTACATCGTTCATCATTGGATAGGCTGTAATATCTGTGGTATCAGCTACGTGCGTACCATTCCAACCAATTTTAATAATGTCGAGCGCAATAGCCTGGCGTACGTGATTACGATAACGATTATGAAAATCAGGGAACTTAGACCACTGATCCATTTTTACCCATGTGATATGAATGTCGCATTCAACGGGGTAACAACGGTATTCACGTTTAGCGAGCTTTGATACGTCGCGAGTTTTACGCTCTTTGGTGTCGTCAGTTTCAACGCCTGCACGACCTGTAACGCCACCGTCTACACTCATGATCACCGATTGACCAACTAAGTCGTCAACCGGTACGGTGTTGATCATCTGTAAAAATTCAGCCGATTCATAAACAGCATCATATAAATGCTGCTCAGTTGTAGGCTCAACGTTGAACTGTTCACTCATTGATGTAACGCCGTAATTAACAGCCATGCCTGCCATAATGGCAACAAATAATTCTCTAGTTCTGGTTTTCATATTCTTTCCTGCGTTTAGCTAAGTTAAGTTAGGGTGAGTGTAATTAGTACAAATTACTGTATTTACCCTCATCGCCTTCGGGTTCTTCGTCGGCGTCAGTGGTATCACCCGCAGGTGTTTTCAACGCTTTGGTAAACTTGTCGTTTAGTTCGTCCAATGCTGTTTTTGTTTTTAATAGCTCTTCTTTTACTTGAGCTAATTCAGTGTTTTCATCATCAGCTGGCGGCGTTTCTTCACCTTCCACTTTTGTGGTTGAAAACGAATCAAGCTTTGTGGCAAGCCCATCTAGTTTTTTACCAAACTCACTAAGCGGTGTGCCCAGCGCATCTTTTAATGCTGTGGCTAATTGTGTTTCGTTCATGTCGGGTTCTTCCTTTGCGAATAGTCGTTTAAAAAATGGTTTTTTAGGTGCGGCGTCGATAGGCTCACATGATCCTAAATCAACTTTTAATAAAGAGACGTCCGTGTCATCCGGCTTACTCTTACTACTGAAATGGATACGGTCGGTATAGCAACTCGCTGGGTAGTCGGTCACTGCTAAACCGGTTAGGTAGGTTTTGCCTGTGCCCATAAAATCGCGGCTAATTTCGATACTAAAATAAACAGCTTGATCTGCTTTGTTCAGCTCTACAAACCCTTGATTGGGCGCAAGCACTGCGTATAAGCACACAACGCCCTCTTCGTTTTCATAGGCTTGTACGCTTTCTACATCTCCCAACATGCCGGGAATGTCCACGTTATGTAGGTTTTTAGCGGCCCAACCTGACCAATTAAATTCGTGATCAACATTAATGCGGGCGCCATATTTACGCGGGTTATAGGTTTCTACAATATCGGCTACGTCTTGCTCTGATATTTCGCGACCGTCAACGGTCATACCTACAGCGGCAATCGATAACGGTTTAGTACGTAGTTGACCTGGCATAAACAACCCTTTTTAAATATGTGCAAATTAAGCGTATTGCTTTAAAGTGATTGCAGTTTGCACCCTCTTTTTATTCCTTTCCAACGGTTTAACTTTTTGAAATTCCTATATTTAACTTTTAGGTATGGCTAGGTTTTTGACTGACAGATTAAGCGTTTTATAACGAATACACTGCCGCTATGGATTAATAAAAGCGGCGCAATAGATGGCGAACTACGGACCAGAGATACGCAAAAAAGCACAAGATTTGTATGTTGTTGAGGGCTACACGGTGGACGAAATAGCCGAGCTTGACGACATGCCCAGTGCGCGTAGTATTCGCCGTTGGTCGGAGGCTGGCAAGTGGGAGGACATGTGCCCAAGCTATAACGCCGAAATGGCCTTTAGCAAACGCATTAATGTACTGGCCGATAAAGACGATAAAACCGATGCTGACTATAAAGAGCTCGACTTTTGCACGCGCCAGTTGTGCGCACTTAATAAAAGTAAATTAGCCCCAGCCCCAAAACAGCGCGCAAGTAATGACAACCCCGCCAACAATAACAGCGGCAACAGTCATAACGGCAATGACAAAAAATCGAAGAAGAAAAAGAAAAACGATTGCTCTGGCATTACCCTTGAAATGCTCAACGAGCTTAAAGACACATTACTTTATCCTCACCAAAAACATTGGTTTGATAACCAAGACCATCGCACCCGTTTTATATTAAAACCGCGCCAGATTGGCGCTACATTTTATTTTGCATTCGAAGCGTTTTACGATGCTGTGGTAAATGGCCGTAATAAAATATTTATATCGGCGAGCCGTGATCAGGCCGAAGTATTTAAAGCCAATATTGTGGCGTTGGTGCGTGAGCATTTTAATGTTGAGCTTAGCGGCTCGCCTATGGTGCTTAATTTAGCCGGCGGTAAAACGGTTAAACTAATATTTAAGTCAACCAATGCCCGTACTGCACAATCAGAATCCGGCGATTTATATATTGATGAAGTATTTTGGATACCTAAATATAAGTCGCTGCGCGGTTTGGCGCAGGCCATGGCAACCCACAAACATTTACGAATAACGTATTTTAGTACGCCATCGGTTACCAGCCACGAAGCCTACGACCATTGGAACGGTAAATGGTACCGCAAAACAAAAGCGTGTAACGATCCTGAATTTGCTATTGATGTAAGCCATAAAAACCTGAAGAACGGCCAGTTATGTGACGACGGTATTTGGCGTCAAATGCTCACGGTTTACGATGTAGTAACCAGTGGCTTTGACCGTATAGATATTGGCGTACTTGAAAACGAATACAGCGTAGATGAGTTTAATAACTTGTTTATGTGTAAGTTTATTGATGATGCGCACAGTGCGTTTAACCTTAAACAATTGATGAACTGCGTGGGCGACTCAACCAAATGGACTGACTTTGATTTAGCCTACGAGCGCCCATTTGGCCTGCGCCCTGTTGTAATTGGTTTTGACCCTGCCCGCTTTGGCGATAAAGCCAGTGTTGCCATTTTAAGTGCGCCAATGCAGCCAGGCGAAAAGTTTTTACTGCTAGAAGCACTTGATTTAAGTGGCAACGACTTTGAAGCCATGGCAAACGAGATAAAACACCTCACCGATAAATACAACGTTGTGCATATTGGCGTAGATACCACCGGTATTGGTTATGGCGTGTGGGAGCTTATTACTAAGTTTTACCCCAATGCTGAGCCGATTCATTACAACCCCATTATTAAAAACCGCATGGTCATTAAAGCCATTAACGTTATTCAAAACCGCCGCTTTGAGTTTGACCAGGACGCGGTAAATATTGCCAGCTCGTTCATTAATATTCGCCGTAAAGTGGTGGGCGACCAAATCACCTATGCCACAAACCGCACAGCCACAACAGGCCATGCCGATATTGCGTGGGCAATTATGCACGCTATGTTATTTGAACCACTCGACGGTAACGCCCATAGCCGTCAAACATCTGTAGGAATTGCAGCTTAATGAGTAAACCACGATTACAAGTAAGTAACGGCCAAGCGCCAAACTACAACCAACGCACAGCGGTAACCGATACGTTTAGCTTTGGCGATCCTGAGCCCTGTTTAGACAACCGGCTAACAGATTACGTTGGGGTGTTTAGTGACAGTAACGGCATTTACGCCCCGCCCATTAATTTGCAAGGCTTGGTTAAACTACTGCGCGTAAATGCCCAGCATGGGCCAATACTCTACTTTAAGCGCAACATGATTTTAAAGTGGTATAAGCCTAACCCACTTTTAAGCCATCAAGCCCTTAGCAAATTTGCGTTTGATTTGCTGTGGAGCGGTAACGCCTATTTGCAAATTATTAAAAATTCGTTTGGGCAAGTTATTAAACTGCGCCATTTGCCTGCACTCACTATGCGCTATACCGATAAACGCGGTGTGTACGCACAATTAAGTAATCAAAGTTATGAACCTATTTACTTTAATGAAGGCGAAATAATACACGTAAAAGAATACGACCCCGGGCAAGGCATTTATGGCATACCGCAATATTACGGCGGTATTCAATCAGCATTATTAAATGAAGATGCCACGCTATTTCGTCGCCGCTATTACAAGAACGGTGCGCACATGGGTTTTATATTCTCAATGGCTGACCCTAATTTAAGCGCTGATGATGAAACCGCCCTTAAAAATGCCATACGTGACAGCAAAGGTGTGGGTAACTTTAGAAGTTTATTTTTTAATTTTCGTAGTAATAAAGCCGATGCTGAAAAAGCGATAAACATTACACCGGTGGGCGACATATCAACAAAAGATGAATTTGAGCGCATTAAAAAAATTACGCTTAACGACATGCTCAGCATGCACCGTGCGCAAGAAGCACTGAGCGGTCAATCATCTGGCGACAGCCCCGGCTTTGGCGACTTAGACAAAATTACCCGTGCCTATTACAACAACGAAGTTGTGCCCCTGCAGCAAGACGTATTAGGCATTAATAACTACTTACCTGCCGCACAGCATATTGAATTTAAAGAGCCTGAGTATTCAGAC
Organism: Pseudoalteromonas sp. SG45-1; assembly: GCF_014164135.1. Taxonomy (NCBI): domain Bacteria; kingdom Pseudomonadati; phylum Pseudomonadota; class Gammaproteobacteria; order Alteromonadales; family Pseudoalteromonadaceae; genus Pseudoalteromonas; species Pseudoalteromonas sp. SG45-1. The sequence goes on along the minus strand of NZ_JACJEP010000021.1, from coordinate 2,936 downwards.
TTAAACCCAACACCTAAGGAAGCCGCATGAGCTGGATAGATGTAACAGAGTTTATTAAACAATGGGGGCGTTTATTTATGTTGAGCTTTTTAGCAGCCGCTATTCAAATGTATTTAAGCAAACGGCAGTTTACGTTTTTTCATTATTTTATGAGTGTGCTCATTGCCATATTTGCAGCCTACCTATCAGCCATGTTTTGTGAATGGCGCGGGTTTGACGAAAATCTAAAAACGGGCGTGATTGGGGTAACCGCCTACGCGGCCCCGCATTTACTTGAAGGGTTCGACAAGCTAATTAAATCGTTTAGCAAAGACCCTAAAAGCTTTCTTAAATTTATACGGGGGATTAAATAATGGGATGGATTAAATCAGTATTATCATTTATCACAGACCCAATAGCCGATTTAACCGGCGGCTATGTTGAGCGTAAACGCATAGCGGCAGAAATGGCCGCTGATGTAGCACGGGCAGAAAACAACTTTAAAATTGCCCAGTTTAATGCCAAAGCAAAACGCTGTATGCAGGCCGAGCAAAACGACGCTGATTACGACCTATTGGTACTTAAGAACCGCGACAAAACCTTAATGGATGAAGTGATCATTCTATTCTTTTTGGGTTTGTTCGTGTGCCATTTTATACCGTCTATGCAACCGTATATGCACAAAGGCTGGCAAGCCATGGGCTATAACGGCGCGCCCTGGTACTTTGAATTTGTGATAGTGGGGATTGCCGTTTCAACGCTTGGATTAATGAGATTGTTTAGAGCGTTTTGGGGGAGTCGAGAGAAAAAGAGAAAGCGCTAGTTATGAGCTAGCGTTATATATTTTCAATTATATGAAATGGCTTCTACTTTGCTAAAAGGAATTTCAATAATTCGATTGTCTTCTGAGCCTTTCAAAATTAATGATTGTGAAGTTCTAAGAAGGAGTTTTGAACCAAAATATTGCGCTTTACTAGTAGTAACATCGACGCTAATACCTCCGCCATATTGAAGTGCTTTAAGAATATATACATAATTAGTTTGGTTAAACATAGCTATAGGTACACCTAAAGCACAGATCAAAGCAATTATCGTAGCTAAAACTTTTAGCAGCCCTTTATCCAACAAACTTGAAAAAGCAATAAAGGATAAAATAAAGGTACAAGGTAACAGTACCCAATGATTTACTTCAGTGCCTTTATCTAGATAAGAAATGATAAATACGAAAATGGAAAGTAAAGTGGAGGCTGCTATGCCTAAAGCTATAATTTCAATTAAACCTCTACTTTTTAAGTTAAGCTTCAAAATTGAGTTGACCATACTTAATACACTATCGTTTTTAATATAGCTAAGAAATACTTTCCCAAAAGTGTAAATAGCTATAAAAACTAAAAATGCAGAGATAAATACGAAAAAGCTCAAAGCAAAAACTGTTAATGCTAGGTAAGGTACACCTTCCGCCGGTAATCTAAATCCAGAGTTCCAAGCATAGTAGTATGTCGCAACTTCGCTAACTTTTCCTAAATAAGTTGCTCCTCCCAATGAGCCTAGAAAGATAATAATCAAATTACGAATAACAAAATTTTGTTTTAATACGAACTGGGCCAAGTCTTTCAGTTTTCCCACCATACTCTCCAAAAGTAAACATTTTCTACCTGTATCAAAAAATTACTTTACAATCTTATCTATTAGGTAATTTGCTCTTCCATTCTTCTAAATCAAGAATACAATTTTCTATTCTATCGGTAACTATATAATTTTCGTCCATTAATGGCGTTAGCACATCATCATAAATTCGCGCCATATAGCTATGCTCGTTTTCAGTAGCTCGCCTACTAGTACCAATATGGTCAATCTCTAATTCAAGTCTGCTAATTATTCTGCTGGTATGCTTTTCTAAATCATCGTCTGAGTATTCAAGACTGGTTAGTAACGAATTTAACTCAACCAATAAAGCGTTGACTCTTTCTTTTATTAATTCTAATTTCATATCCTGCCTTTTTGAGTACCATTCAATTTCTAATGCGTTTTCAAATTTAACAGCAACAACTTCAAGGCGCTTAAGTGCTCTTGTAAAATTTGGCCCAGGTACACCATTAAGCGTTGCTGCATTCGTCTTGCTAATACCGCGAACTAAGTAATCACTGAGTGCTGCTTTTATATCTTTACTAGTGCTTTTACCAAACGATAAAAGTGCATCTAACCGCTCTTGACTTTGTGTGCCTTTGTGTAAATATTTCATAATTTATTTATCACTTAAATGATAATAAATTAATGATATTTCAATATTAGGTAAATCACCAGCTGTTTGATCTTTTTATTGTCACTTTACTGCTAAATGTTGTCACTTTTTGACAACGCGATCTTTTTAAAAATTGCTCACAGATCCTTCTACTGAGCTGGCTGGCGATCAATGGCGTGTCACTGGGATTGTCAATTTGACGCGTTTTTTGCACGAAAGCGGAAGGCGAGGAGGAGTGAATTTTGGAGGCTTTGGGTTTTTCCAATGGCATTACAGGCTATACCATCATTGTAATAATTTAAGCTTTCACATCTAGTCAATATGTAGTGGTATATATAACTACTTTGCCTAATTTTGGAGTGATAAATTTAATTATAATCGTGTTAACTTTGTATTACCCTCTTTCGAATATCTACACTCTTTTTTTTATACATAGTAACAATTCTTCCTGCAAGCGGATTTTTCCCGGAACCGTGACAAACACTACACGCTTTTTTTGTAAATGCAGAAGGAAGATACCCCGCACCTTTCATACTTCCACCAGACTTATTAACCGTGTGATAACCACCAGTACAGCTGCCACATTTCGATGACTCTTCATATTGCCCACTAGGAACATCTTTTAGTAAGTGGAACTGGGTCTCACCACAACGCGGGCAAACATTGGCATTAACAGACATCTCACAGGAACATGTAGGGCAATAAACAAGATAAG
>NZ_JACJEP010000020.1:0-73441 GCF_014164135.1 Pseudoalteromonas sp. SG45-1 | reverse complement strand
GCCTCTAAAAAGCAAATTCCCATAGCATAAACAACACCAACTCTGACACACCGAGCAGGTAGCGCCTCAGTCCAACAAGCGATTATGCAACACAAACTGCGTGTCGCATAAATACTAAAGTGTTAAGTTTCAAAATGAATATCGACGATATAAATAAGAAAGTTAAAGCACTGGTAGATGAAACTTGGAAAGATAGCTCCAAGTGGCATCAGAACTTTGGTGAGGCTAAAAAGCTACTCGAAGAAGCCTTAGAGCACAGCCCAAATGATGAATCTACTCTGATAAACTACGGTACAGTATTGTGTGATATGGGCAACCACACAGAAGCAACTGAATATTTTAGAAAGGCAATTGATCACGGCAGCGAGAATAAGCATGCATTTTATAATCTGGGTGTGGCTTTAATAAATAGCTCTACTCATGAAAACTCAATGATTTATATGAAAAAAGCAAAATCAAAGCAAAGCGGTGCCTTAACATGGGAGACATACTTTGATCCTATGGGGCACTAAAAACTTAACAAGGCCAGCAACAGCGACAGCTTTTCCGTCGGCGTTGAGGCTGTAGAATTACTCTTTTTAAAGAAAAACAGTCTGTTTTATGGGTTCCAAATGCATTACCTAATGCTTTAAAAACGCTTAGAGTTAATTACAGGAACTCGTTTTTTAATTGAATTTGGCTGCTTGAGTAATTCTACAGTCTCGTTATGTTTCAAGGAAGGTTCTGGTGCAAATTGGATTACAGAGTAAAACTCAAGTAAAGAAAGGCGTTATCGAATCATATTGGTTCGAAAATGAAACTATAGGTTTATCTAAAACTCTCTTTCATCGAATAACACTTCCCCTAGAAGAATTTGATTACGATGAACAACCAACCCGAACAGAAATCGTTTTAGACTGGTTTGAATTGGGCTTGTCCGATCCTTCTAAATTAGATGGTTTAAATTTAAGTCACTCGGTATACCAAGAAGCAGAAGGTTCTGTTTATATCGGGTGTGCTCATAATTGGTGCGATGTTAAAGAGTTAAATATCGTAAAAAATAAAGATGGAAACTTTGACGTTTCAGGTAATATTTTCGTTGAGTTCACCAACGAGGGGGTTGGTGAAAACGAAGAATTCACATTTACATCTTGTTGTGAGTACGTTGAAAGATAACAAGAGACTAAGGTTATGACAGTCCGCAATTGGCACTCTCCAGCCACTCGACACCATAAAATATTGATAATAATTGATAAGGTATTTTACTGTTTCGGATGGCGCTTCGCTTATCCGACCTACACTGGCACTGAGCCGAACTTTGGCACACAGCCATGAGTAGCCTCTCAAAAACTGTAATGTAAGAAATCAAGATTCTTCCTTTTTTAATTGATTTATCTTCAACCTAGGCTCTGCGGTGTTCGTAAGACCTACCTGTAAAGTGGTCTTCGCCTCATAAAAAAAGCACGGTGCACGCACAGTGATAAAAAGTAATAATATTTTGTATTAAACAAACTTACTTGACGTTTTACTGCAATTACCCTGAAACTCCAGTTTGTTTTTTAAACTAAAGAAAAGCTGACGTCGAAAAGTGCAAAATTTAATTCGAGTGCCACGCTTACTTGCGATAGGTGAAAATTTTATATTTGGCTTCTATAATTTTTCGGGGGGATTAGCATATCACTTAACGACACACTTTAACGTGCTGCTATTTTCTGGCTTAATTATAAGCCCATCAGTGCAGCCATAAACGCACCTTCCCAACTTGATTGGCTTAATGAACGGTGTGTAATATTTTCGGTACTAATATCCACTTTTTACCCGTCATCCGCTCTTATATTTTCTCCAGTTTAAATATAAACACTTTAAAATAAGTAACATAGCTTAATATTTAAAAAGCACCTCTGTGGCATACCTATTGCTTTTTATAAAGAAGGCGGTGTACGTAAACGGCTAAAAATGTCAATTTTAAAGGAGAGACAAAGTGGGAGCATTACAAGCTAACTATAATATTGCTATTCGTGCTAAATCAGTTAGTCGCTCTTTAGCTTCGACATTTTACAACCACACACGCCTCTTATATTTTTTACATCACCCAATTCACGCTAAGCAAAGAGAAGTAACAGCATTGCTGTGCTGTCTGAGATTACGCTCTTTGTGATTACATGCAATTAATCGAACTTAAACTTTACGTTGAGGAGACTTTGATATGCCAACTAATCAATTTACTATGCAAGATCCTAGAAGCCAATATCAGATGGGACGTACCGAAAAAGACAGTAATCAACCGGACCCAGGGCTAGATGAAACTTTAAAACCTAAAGCAGATCATGGCGAAGATTCCTATGAGGGCCACGAAAGGTTAAAAGGCCGTAAAGCTTTGATCACAGGCGGCGACTCTGGGATTGGAAAAGCCGTAGCCATCGCATTTGCAAGAGAAGGTGCGGAAGTTGTTATTAATTACTTACCCAGCGAAGAAACCGATGCGAAAGAAACACTCGATATACTAAAAGCCAGTGGTAACAAGGCTTGGGGTATTGCAGGTGACATATCTGATGAAGATTTCTGTAACAGCCTTGTCGCTCAAAGCGTTGAATACTTGGGGTCAATTGACATACTAGTTAATAATGCTGGTAAGCAACAATTTGTCGCCGAGTTAGAAGATTTATCTACCGAGCAATTTTGCCAAACATATGCAACAAACGTATTTGCTATGTTTTGGATAACAAAGGCCGCAGTAAAGCATATGCCACCCGGGGCAAGTATTATTAACACAACCTCTATCCAATGTTACCAGCCTTCTGCTGGACTTCTTGATTACGCATCAACTAAAGGCGCAATTACTAGCTTTACTAAAAGTTTAGCAAAAATGGTAATAGATAAAGGCATCCGGGTTAATGGTGTTGCTCCAGGGCCCATTTGGACTCCGCTACAACAAAGTGGCGGCCAACCGGCGAAAAAACTTCCCGAATTTGGTGATAACGTGCCACTAGGTAGACCAGGCCAACCTGCCGAGCTAGCCCCAACATATGTATACTTAGCTTCGCAAGAGTCAAGTTACATTACCGCTGAAATAATGGGCGTGACAGGTGGGCAACATCTACCTTAATCATCAACAGATGATTGTTAAACAACATAATAGCGGCGAGTATACGCCGCTTTTATTACCTACTCTTTTTGCATCACATCTAAACAAAATCCACTAAGTATTCGTGAAACCGTGGTTATAAACACCCTAAAAGCCTGAGTTACCCACTGCACTATTTGACTTAGTACGAGGTTGAGTGAGCCTATTTAAGCACGCATAAACAAACTGCTTAAGCAGTCAACTTAGGCTTTATGCCTATCTATCAAACTGGTTTTATGCGTTGTCTTTTTTAGCACGTATACCGCGAATGAACTCTTCTAAATAAGGCATAAACTCTAGCACGAGTGATATGAATAGCACTGTTATCAAGTAAGTTATTGGTATAGGTGACTCTTTTAATTGGAGCGTAAATTCAGGAGGAAAGCCCCCAGGAGTAAATAATGCCGTAAATTGCTCCCAGTGCCGCGCAATAATTAATACTAAAGCCAACAGCGGTATCATTTCTAAAAAGCTATGTATGTGCTGCTCTATTGGCCCCACTCTACGTTTACTTACCGCGTAAGTTACATCCCACATTGCTGTAAGTTCATGAATAAAAAACAACAAGATACTAATAGCAATAATCAAACTATTAACTTCAAAAATTAAAACAAGAATTAACGGTATACCCACTTCGGCAAACATTAATAGATGAATAAACGACTCTTTTGCACCACTTGTTGTAGAAATATTACTACGTCGATGACAAAACCAATCCGCAATGCCAGCTACAAGCCAAATAGGGATCACAAAGTACATTAAAATAACTAAAGTAGGGTCAGTCATATTTGGTTAGTCCTTAAAATCAAGTTTTTAAAAAATTGTCACACTCAAAACTAAATATATACGCTTGGTCATTTCGATAATTAATAACGTACCGATGAGCATAAATCGTGTTCTTAAAACACGTTCTCAGCCACCTTTATTATAGCTTTAAGAATTTTTACTTAGCTGTATATGAGATACCTTTTAAAGCGAGCTCTTGTACCACCAAGGGTATGCTCATTATTTTCTACGACAGATTGTTACTTCAAGTGGTATGCCAAACTTTTATTTTTAGTGGATTGCATGAAAACGCAGGTATAAGTATGTGTGGAAGAGTTTTAGGCTCACCTCGTTGTATTTTTGATGGCTAGAAAGTAGAAAATATGCCCCTTTTTTGTAACTTTTTCATTTATCGATAATCTCGGTTAGTAAGGGGCTTGTATTGAAGATAAAACTAAATGCTCAAATATCAGGTTATTTATATGTATTGCTAAACTTCATAAATAAAAAAGTGGTCAACATGCTTGGTTTGGTAACAGTGCTTAAATACTATTATTAAGCCATTCCTTGTCTTCTACTGCCACCGGCACTCGCGCATATTCACTTTGTCGTTTTTAAACAGTACGCCTTCTGATAATAGCTTTTCGCGCTGTTCTTGATATTTTTCGCTACCTTCAAGGAATGATATTTTACCTTGGCTATTCACTACCCTGTGCCAAGGTATAACCGAGTCGTTTGGCATCATTTTTAATAAGCGCCCAACCAACCGTGAGTTTTGCGGGTAGCCCGCAAGAGCTGCAACTTGCCCGTAGCTTGCTACTTTACCTATTGGTATGCCTGCGATAACAGTATAAATAAGTGTTTCTTTATCAATATCAGCGTTCATTTAAATACGCCTCACTAAGTACTTTAAATTGCTCCCAAATAGTACGCGCTACAGGGCCGTGGTGCACTGCATGTTGTCTAAAGGCTCTAATTTGCGCGCTAAATTTATGCTCTCGGTCAGTTATGTGTATTTCTTGAAGTAAGCCTGCTTTTATTTCAGGAGCGCAGTGTTCTAGGCTCATCATTGCCCAACCTGCGCCTGAAAGTAAAAACGATTTTAAGGTCGATACATCATCAATTTTCATCATGGCGGAGCCTTTTGAGTACGATAGTCTGTCGCTGTCGATACTCAAATCACTTTCAAACATGGCTAAACACGGATACGTTTGTAGTTCGTTATAGGTGAGCTTTTGAGGGAGTACGCCTTTAGCGCTCACAATGCCAATAGCAAGCTTGCCAATTGGTACGCTTTCTAAATCGCCTGTTGCATGAAATAAGTCAAACCACGGGCCAATGCCTAATTCGGCTTGCCCACTGTTTACTTGCTCTAATGAGATAAAGCGTTTTCCGCTTGTTAAGCTAAATTCGGTGCTAGTAAACAACCTAAAAGTATTACTTATGATCTCGTTGTAACTTTGCATATGGCACAGTTGTTCGTAACAAATTCTAAATTGAGGCTCATTGCCTAATGCTAATTCTTCAGCAAGTTGTGCCAGCTCGTCGTTGGCATGCAGGAGTTGCTGCGCCTCGCGGTGAAAAATTCGCCCTTTTTCAGTAAGCTGTAATCGGTACTTACTTCTGTCTAGTAACTCAAATCCTATTTTGGCTTCTAAGTTTTTAATGGCGAGTGTAAGCGCTGGCTGCGTTTTATGTAGCTTTAGTGCTGCTCCGCTTAAGCTTGCGCTTTGTACTATGGCATCTAAAATTATTAATTGATTCAGCTTCATATACCGCCCTGCAACATCATAAGTAAAACTTATTGAGTTTCTAAAATTTAATGATTTTTATTTTATATGTTTGCAGCGTATGCTGCACTTAATTATTTTGCCATCATTGCAACGGAGAAGACATGAAACTCTTTCGTCTATGTTTATTAACAACGACCTTACTTAGCTTAATAGCCTGTTCTGAGCCAGAACAACAAGTTAAAGAAGAGCCTATTCGCCCTGTTAAATTATTCAACATAGGTCATGATACGCAAACTAACATTCGCAGCTTTCCTGCTGAGGTTGTTGCAAACCAAGGCTCTTACCTAGCTTTTAGGGTAAACGGCGAACTTGTTAAGTTCCCTGTGCTTGCTGGTGAACACGTTGAAAAAGGTGATTTATTAGCAAAACTAGACCCAGAAGATTTTCAGTTACAGTTTGACGAACGTAAAGCACGCTTTGAGCTGGCAAAGTCACAACTTGGCCGTATTGAGCAATTGTTTGAGAAAAAAATCACCAGCCAATCAGAATTAGATGAAGCCACTGCTAATATGCAAATTGCCGAATCTGCATTTAAAATTGCACAAACAAACCTTGAGTACAGCGAGCTGCGCGCGCCATTTTCAGGCACAGTTGCAAAAGTATTTGTTAAAAACTTTGAAAATATTCAAGCAAAACAAAATATATTACGCTTAGAAACACGCGATTTAATGGACGTAGAAATTCAGGTTCCTGAAAAAATAGTCGCTCGCTTTAAAAAAGGCACTGATTACCACCCTACTGTAAAGTTTGATGGCTTTGACGATAAAGAGTACATACTTGATATTAAAGAGTGGGATACCCAAGCAGATCCTGCAACACTTACTTATAAGGTTGTATTTTCGCTACCAGTACCTGAGGACTTTAATTTACTCGCAGGTATGACAGGTAGCGTGCTTATTGATTTAAGTAAAGTAACGCGCTCGCAAGTTGCTTACACAATACTACCTATCGAGTCGGTGTTTTCTGAGCCGCAAGAATCAATTGAAGATAACGCCTACGTATGGCTTTTTGATTCAAAAACTAGCCAAGTGCATAAACAAGCTGTAAAGGTTGGCCAGTTGCACCGCGATGGTATTGAAGTATTAAGCGGTATTAAAGAAGGCCAAATTGTAGTTTCGGCCGGTGTGCATTCACTAAAAGAAGGCATGAAAGTAAGAGCATGGAATAAAGAGCGAGGCTTATAATTATGAGCTTTGCACAACTCTCCATAGAGAAAAAAGTAATCAGTTGGATGTTTACGCTGCTTCTATTAATTGGCGGTAGTGTATCGTATTTTGATTTAGGGCAACTAGAAGACCCTGAGTTTACGCTTAAAAAAGCCATGGTTATTACCATGTACCCTGGCGCTTCGCCGCAGCAAGTTGAAGAAGAAGTTACTTTTCCGATTGAAAACGCGATTCAGCAACTCCCTTATGTTGATTACGTTACCTCTATTTCATCTAACGGTAAGTCGCAAATCTCAGTAGAGATGAAAAGCAATTATCGTAAAGAGCAGCTTCGCCAAATTTGGGATGAAATGCGTCGAAAAATTAACGACCTCTCCCCTTCGCTTCCCAGCGGCGTTTATCCAAGTACTATTTTAGATGACTTTGCCGATGTTTACGGTGTTATGTATTCGGTAACCGGTGATGGCTACTCGTATGATGAGCTTAAAGATTACGTCGATTTTTTAAAGCGTGAGCTGGTATTGGTTAAAGGCGTTAGTAAAGTAACCGTTGCGGGGCAACAACAAGCGCAAGTAATGGTTGAAGTTTCTACGCGTAAACTTGCTCAATTAGGTATTGCGCCAAGCCATATATTCCAGTTATTGCAATCGCAAAACACGGTATCTAACGCGGGTAAAATTCGTGTGGGCGATGAGTCAATTCGCTTGCACCCTACTGGCGAATTTAAAGATGTAAAAGAGCTCGAAACCTTATTAATTTCAAAATCAGGTGCCAATGAGCTTATTTACTTAGGCGATGTAGCAAAGGTTTACAGAGAGTACGCAGAAGTACCAAATAACATTATTCGTTATAACTCTCAGCAAGCTTTACTTATTGGCGTATCGTTTATGTCGGGTGTTAACGTGGTTGATGTGGGTAAAAACATAGACGAGCATTTGGCATCACTTGAATACCAACGCCCTCATGGTATTCACATAAATTCTGTATACAACCAACCACAAGAGGTTCAAAAATCGGTTGATGGTTTTATTATCAGCTTACTTGAAGCCATTGCGATTGTTATTGTTGTACTGCTGTTATTTATGGGTCTAAAAAGCGGCATTTTAATTGGTGGTATTTTGCTGCTTACCGTGCTGGGTACATTTATATTTATGAAGTTGTTTGCTATCGACTTGCAACGTATATCGCTTGGAGCACTTATTATTGCTCTTGGTATGCTAGTTGATAACGCAATAGTCGTCACCGAAGGCATATTGATAAATCTTAAACGTGGGCAAACAAAACTAAAAGCGGCTGTTAATATTGTTGAACAAACAAAATGGCCATTACTTGGAGCTACAGTAATTGCAGTAACTGCGTTTGCGCCAATTGGTTTAAGCTCTGATGCCAGCGGTGAATTTGCCGGTAGCTTGTTTTGGGTGTTGTTTATTTCGCTTTTATTAAGCTGGATAACGGCCATAACATTAACGCCATTTTTTGCCAATTTAATGTTTAAAGAAAACGAATTTAAAAACGAAGAAGGCCAAGAAGATGAAGACCCGTATAAAGGTTTTATTTTTAATGGTTATAAAGCGACTTTAGATTTAGCGCTGCACTTTAGAAAAACCACGCTTATATTAATGGTTGTTTTGCTGTGTACTGCGGTTGTTGGTTTTGGCTCTGTAAAACAGTCGTTTTTTCCTGCCTCTAATACACCTATGTTTTATGTAGATTATTGGCAAGAGCAAGGCTCTGATATTCGCTCAACCCTTGAGGGCGTTAAAAAGCTTGAAGAGTTTTTGCAAAAAGAAGACCTTGTTGAAGAAGTAACAAGTACTACAGGCCAAGGTGCACCGCGCTTTATGCTTACCTACGCGCCTGAAAAATCATATCCCGCGTACGGGCAATTAATTATTCGTGTTGCCGACAGAGAAGCTGTAGCAACTGTAATGCAAACAGTCCGTGATTACTCAAGCAATCATGCACTCTCTGCACAGCTTAAAATTAAACCGATGGAAATTGGCCCTTCTACTGATGCAAAAATAGAAGCGCGTTTTTCGGGCCCTGATCCTGTTGTTTTAAGACAATTGGCTGCTAAAGCCGAAGAGCTGATTGGTGAAGACGAAGGTGCATATAATATTCGTGATGACTGGCGCGCACGTACCAAAATGATTCGCCCGCAGTTTAACGAGCAAAAAGCACGTCGATTAGGTATTAGTAAATCAGACTTAGATAATGTATTACTAACAAGTTTATCGGGTAAACAAGTGGGCGTATATCGCGATGGCACGCAGTTGCTGCCTATTATTGCACGATCTCCTGCTAACGAGCGCTTAAACGTAGAAAGCGTACACGACCTACAAATATACAGCCCAGTATTGGGGGTATTTGTACCAGTGACTCAAGTTGTAGACGAATTTGATGTGCAGTGGGAAGACAGCCTAATAATGCGCCGCGATCGCAAACGAACTATTACAGTAATGGCCGATCACAATGTATTAGGGGACGAAACACCCGCTAAACTATTTGCACGTATTCGCGGCCCAATAGAGAACATGGAACTACCACGTGGTTACCAACTAGAATGGGGCGGTGAGTTTGAGTCATCAAGCAAGGCTCAAAAAGCAATATTTGGCTCATTACCACTGGGTTACTTAGCGATGTTTGCAGTAACCGTATTACTTTTTAACTCGCTTAAGCAACCACTTGTGATTTGGGCAACGGTTCCGTTAGCTATTATTGGTGTAAGCGCGGGCTTGTTAGCTATGAATGCTCCGTTTAGTTTTATGGGACTACTTGGTTTATTAAGCTTAAGCGGTATGCTTATTAAAAACGGTATTGTATTAGTTGATCAAATAAATCTCGAATTAAGGGAAGGTAAATCGCCCTATGAGGCCGTGTTTGACTCTGGTGTGAGCCGTGTACGACCAGTTGCTATGGCGGCTATAACTACTATTTTAGGTATGATCCCGCTGTTATTTGACGTGTTTTTTCAGTCAATGGCGGTAACAATTATGTTTGGTTTAGGCTTTGCTACAATTTTGACTCTAATTGTAGTGCCAGTACTGTACACGGTTATATTTAGAATTGATTACGAACCGCGTAAGTAGTTAAGCATATAATCGGTTAACATTAAAAAATGCCTCTGGCTCAAGGTCAGTGGCATTTTTATTTAATACCGATGAAAAAGAAAGGCTACATATTTAGTTGTTAAGAAACTAACCGCAACACTTCTTATATTTTTTGCCGCTACCACATACACAAGGTGCGTTACGCTCTGGTACTTTATCAAATACTTGTGGTGTTGACTTGCTAAGTGCAAAGTCTAGTTCGCGAATATCTTCTGGTACTTCAGCTTTAACTTCAATTGAAGCAAACAGCGAATGCTCTTCTAGTATTGCTTCTATTTCTGATTGTCGTGCAACTGAGTTTACAATTAGCGTTAACGGGTGTAACTCTGTGCCTGGCTTTGCAGTACGTTTTGGTGCAAATCCATTACTGTTATTTTTACCCATTATGTCGGGCTTACCCATAAAGAAAAATTTTGACATGTTACTTCTATAACCTTTCTGCATTATTAAGACGGCGCATCTTAACAGCTTACCCTTCATATAACTAAGTGTACTTGATAATGCACAATATAAATCAGGCTTTAGCGTATATACGCCTAATATAGCGACATAATGAGGCCATTTAATGGATTTAGGCAAAATTTAAATTCGAAATATAGTAAAATTATACTAGCTAGACTCAGTGGCGTTTTAATATCTAACTCAATATTATGGAAAAGCCTTGGAAAACTTTAAAATTGCAGTACTAATAGCGGGCAGCCTTTTTATACTTTTTGGTTATTTACGCTTTATAACTGACGATAATGGTAACGTGAACTTAAACAACTACCGTTTTACAGGGGGCATACTACTGGTTATTTCCGGTATGTTTGATGGCACACGCGACCTTGTTAAGCGCCTGCGCTCTAAAAACTCGTTATCGGCGATTGCTGTTTATTTAGGTATACTCTTATTTTATATTGGCTTTAGCATTTAATAGCGAAATATTAAGCGCTAATTTGGGCTTTATACAAGCAACATTTTATAAGTGAATACCCTTTGACCTTTAAGCAACTCTTCAACAGCGCCATATTACTCTTAGTAACAGCACCTCCGCTGGTTTTACTTGCATGGGATGAACAAGCCGACCCCGCTTTTATCCCCAACAGTATATATAACACCTTAACATTTACGTTATTTCCAATAACGGCGATAGTGTTGTCGGTTGTTTTATTAAGGCATCTATATAAAAAATACAATAATAACTTTGAATTTAAACATACAGTTAAAAATTATATTGCTGAGCATGGGAAGTTCCGCAGCGCATTTATACCACTGTTTTTGCCTATTTTAATTTACTTATGGTTATGGACGTCAGTTTGTATTTCTGTGAAATTATGGGCCAATAAATACAGCAATAATATATGGCAGCAAGAGCATCAATTACTTGAAGTAGGTAGTTGCCCAACTGATTATGAGTACAGTTGTGCAACGCTAACTGTGCTTAGTTTACAGAACTACAGAAAATACACTTTTAGATGGTATTTAGATAAGAATAAATTGGTGACTTTGCAAAATAACAATATAAATTTAGTGGGCGTTACAAGCCCACTTGGTAATATAGTACAAGAAATACAGTGGTAGTAGAATACCACTTAGCTGCAGATTATTTTTTTAAGCTAAGGGTACGCCCCGAGCTAGGTTTTGACTGTGACGACTTGTTCTCTTTAATACTTTTTGGCTTACCAACATACGTGGTAGAACGCTTTTGATAAGGTGCTTTACTGCGCTCATTTTTGCGCTCGCCATTAGCATTACTGCGATCAGAGTTGCGACTTGAATTTCGCTCAGTACTACGCTCGCCACTTTGTTCGCCTTTATTAAAACGGCGAGGATTTTCACCCTGAAAATCACGCTTTTTAGGAATCGACGGCGTATTATTTTCTGATTGTTTATTAGCATCAAGCGAATGTTCTTGAGTTTTACCTGAGTCAGAAATCGAGTCGTTTATTTGCGCCATTTCAGTATCAGATAAATGACGCCACTGCCCTACCTTTAAACCTTTTAGTGTTACGTTCATTATACGAGTGCGCTTTAACGTCACCACTTCGTAACCTAAATATTCACACATACGGCGTATTTGGCGGTTTAAACCTTGTGTAAGTACTATTTTAAATTCTTTAGGGGCAGTTTGTGTCACTTTACACTTTTTAGTCACGGTATCTAAAATAGGCACGCCATTGGCCATTTTTGTAACAAACTGACGATTAAGCGGTTTATCAACCGTAACAACATATTCTTTTTCGTGGTTATTACCCGCACGCAAAATTTTATTAACGATGTCGCCTTCGTTAGTTAAAAATATAAGCCCTTCAGAAGGTCTATCTAAACGCCCTATTGGAAATATACGCGTAGGATAATTTACCGCGCGAATTATATTACTTTGAATTTTACTTTCGGTAGTACACGTAATACCAACTGGTTTATTGTAAGCGATATAAACGCGCTTTGGTGTGGCTTTAAGTGGCTTGCCATCAACCAATACAACATCGGTAGCAGCAACTTTTACGCCCATTTCAGGCGAGTAGCCATTAACGCTGACACGACCTTGCTCAATATATTTATCGGCTTCGCGGCGTGAACAAAATCCTGTTTCACTAATAAATTTATTTAAACGTTTTAATTCGGTCATGGCACTTATAGCGTAGTAATTTTTAAGGCGAGTAGTGTAAACCACCCACACTATTTTTTCGCCCCTAATTTAAAATTTATAGGTGTTTAAGCATTAATTTTTGCTTTCGTTAATTTACGCCATACAAATTCAAGCGGGCCTTGGTTAAAATAGCGGCTGTATATAAAGGTAAATATGAGCTGCAGTGCAACTAATGCCGTTGCAACTAACCAGTAGTCAATACGATCAAAATTGAGCACCCAGTGCGTAAATAGCACTTTATATAACAACAGTTGTATGAGTGTTTGGCTAATATATAAAGTAAATGCTAAGCGCCCCGCTTGTTGAATAAGCGTGCCAACGTGTGCGCTGTTATTGCAAAATTTAACAATTAAATGAATATACAGCGTAGCCATACCTAGCGCCGCAAAAATATTTACAAATTCTTGCACCCCATATCCTAAGCTGCCATTAAGCTGTGATGCATAAAGCCTGATTCCACAAAAAACAAGGGTCATTGCACCGCAAACTATTAATTGCTGAGTCGTTAAGCCTTTACTAAAAACGTCTTGTTTATATAAATAAATGCCAATGAGCATAAGGCCCACGCACATCCACATTGTCATTATTGGCACCATAACAAGCATTAACGTGTTCATAGCAAGGTTACTAATAAAGTAATCAATATAGTGTGGGTTATATAATTCAATAAACTGTGCTGTATCGCGGTAAATTATTTCATCGGGTACGCTAGATATAACAAGTAAGGTAATCACAGCCGACAACAAGGTAAATGCAAACCCTCTTTTTAAAAGTACGTTGCTATCACTTTCTAAATATTTAATAACAAACCAGCCAGATACACCGTAAACAAATAAAATATCACCGGCCCAAAGTAAAAAACCATGCGCTAAACCAAAGAGGATTAACCAATAGAGCCTGCTTTTTATCTGCACTTCAGACTTGTAACGTTGCCACTGAATATAAAGCCCAGCACCAAAAAGCAAACTAAACAGCGTTCTAAAACGCCCGTCTACAAACACGCTGCTAAGGGTGTGAATAATTGAGTCGCTAACAGGAGGATTAGTTAAGGAGGAATACCCATATTCAAAAATGCCGAAGGCGTAAGCATTCATGTAAACGAGGCCAAGCACGGCAACGCCGCGAATAAAGTCCATATTATAATTGCGCATTAAAGCTATTATCCGTTAAATATTATTCTTATAACTGTCAGCCCAATCGACTGACTGCTGGTAAAGTGGAGGTAGTATAGCACTGTCTATATTTAGCAAAAGTACGGCTTGTTCAAGTGCCCACCAGCTTCCTGTTTCATATGCTTTAACAACGTTTAAAATATAATAAAGTGTGTTTTTGTCCCCTAATAATGCCGTTTTTATTTCATCAGGGAAAGGTAGCTTTTCAACAAGCAAGCTCATTGGTTGATCAAGGATTGCATCCAGTAACGAGAATAACCCTGTTAAAAATGCTTCGCCTGACTGACTTTTATCAACATTTTTTGCCACAAGCTCACAAAAACGAGCACGTACAACACACACTTGCATTAGCTCTGCAGGTTTTTTACCCGCTGTATGAGCAGTAACAATAAGGCTCACAAACTTTTTAAGGCGTTCGTGTCCTAAATACACGAGCGCTTGCTTTAATGACGATATTTGGCTTTGTATAGGAAACACACCGCTGTTTATTAATCTCAGTAACTTATATGCGAGTGCAGCATCTAGCTCAAACAGGCTTGCGATTGTTTTAATGTCAGGGCTTTGCTTCATTATTTCTGCGTAAATAGCGACGACTAAACCATAATTATAATCAATGTCGTTTTGCTTGATCATGGTAGGCTTTGCAAAAAAATAGCCTTGAAAATAATCAAACCCCATATCAAAGGCAAGCTCATAGTCTTCTTGTGTTTCTATTTTTTCGGCTAGTATTTTTATTTGTTTATGCGCTTGTAACTTAGTAACTATGGGCTGTATTTCGCTAAGAGGTGTAATTGCAATATCAAATTTAATGAGCTTCACAAGCTTTAGAAAACGATCCCATTGTGGTTTATATACAAAATCATCGAGCGCGAGTTTGTAGTTACTATGAAATAAACCTCGGCATAGCTCATAGTTGTCGTCGGTAGGTTCTATGGTTTCGAGCAACTCAATCACAACGTCTTGGCATGGTAAGAAAGCACATAAATCGAGTTTTAATGATTCAGGTCCTATATTTATAAGCGCTTTTTTGCCTGATGTAATATGGCGTGTACCTAAATTTAATTGATTTTCCATAATAAGCCTTGCTGTTGCTTGGCCTTCTGCAATATCTGGAAAATAATTTTTTGGACTATCACGAAAAAGTAGCTCATAGGCTACTACTTTTTTACTTCGATTGAATATTGCTTGCCTTGCAACAAATACAGACACATTACCTACTTCTTAGCTTTTATATAATACTAAGTAATTAAACCCTAAGCAGGTAGATTTGTCACTAAACTTTAAAGTACAGAAACGATTTACCGGTATAAGGTTGTTATATAATCAGTTGCCACTTGTGGCCACGAAAAACGCATTTGCTCTGCGCTGTGCTTAATTTTATGCCACTTTTTAGGATTTTGCTTTTTAATTAAGAGAGTTTCGTCTAAACAGCTAATTAAATTACGCGTTTGCGTTGCTAACGTATCTCCATTAAAGCTAAAACCATTTTCGTGGTGTTTAACTGTATCTTTTAATCCGCCAACACTGTGTACTAAACACGGTTGCCCCGCTCGCATTGCTAGCATTTGGCTAATACCACACGGTTCAAACGAGCTTGGCATTAAAAATAAGTCACCTACTTGATACATTAAATCGCCAACACCTTGCCCATAGCCCTTTAAAAATAAAAGATTGGAATTACGCGCCATTGCTTTGGTAAATATGCTTTCGAGCTCTTTGTCACCCGAGCCGAGAATAATAAGTCTGCCGCTATGTTCACTAATTAATTGGCACACTTTATCAATAGCTAAAATCCCATTAACCTGCTGGCACAATAACAACACTTTTTGCTCAGTAAGACGGCCAACGCTTGTAACTAATGGACCGTTATTAACCGTTGCTTTAAATTGTTGTAGTCGTTGGTGGGCAATATAGTAGCCACTTTGTAACTGCTCGTAATTGGCCATCCAACCAAACAAAGTACTCTCAGCTTGGCTATAAAAATCGGCGAGAGTTGCTCCTTCAAGTCCATTGCTTGGATATTCGCAGCCATTTAAAATACCAACAAGCTTGCCTTGGCTTGCTGCATTTTGCAGATCTTGCTCAAGCCCTTCGCCACCAAAAAAACCATGTTCGTAATTGCTAGGTTCAAGAACCTCTTGGCTGTAGGTTGGTGATACAACATGTATTTTATCGCACAGATTTATTGCACTGCGCATAGGATTAAAACAATGAGGGTAACGCGGGTCGCATAATTGCTGGCCATTATAACTAAGTGATGGAAACCACGCCTCTAAGCTTGAATCATCATGTTTGAAAGGCCTTATCCCTTGCAGTGCAATATTATGCACTGTGAAGGCAATAGGTAAGGTATTAAGTGAGCTATAACGTGGCTCAAACTTAAGTAAAACTGCAACGCAGGCACTGTGCCAATCATGTAAATGCAGCGCTGTAGGGCGCTTTAATACACCTTGTAATAACGCTTCGCAGACGGCTGCGTTAAATAGAGCAAATTTAGTCGCATCAGTTGCAAAAGGCCTCCCCGGTGCATCATTACAATATACACTGCCTGATTCACTAAATAACGGGTGGCTAATAACAATTTGGCTTACATTATTTTCGGCTTGTTGTACTTTAAAAATGGTTAATACATGGGGTTGAGCATTAAATGCAACAGTTACTTCACCTATATAAATACGCTCAAGCGGCTCAAACCCGTAGTCAGGAATAACAATATCAACCGTTATACCTTGCTTTGCGAGAGCCTTAGGTGCATCGCGTACTACATCTGCCACACCGCCTACTTTTGCGCCTGGTAACGCGTCATTTTCTGCTGCAACCATTAATACATGCATTAATTTATTATTTCCTTTAAACCTGTGTGAGCTTGCTCACAAATGAGCAAGCTATGTTGTCGTGCTTATCTAACTTGTTGTTACGCTAGCTTTTTATTTTCTCGCGCTTGGCGTTCTAACTTTTTTGCAAGCTCAGTGAGCATATCACGTGTAACAAGAACGATACCTTTTTTAGATACCCTAAAGCCGTTTTCTTCATCTGTTTTTTTGTCAAAACCGATTTCAAGACCTGCAGGTATTTCACAGCTTCTATCTATTATTGCGCGTTTAATTTTACAACCTCGGTTTATAACTGCACCGGGTAAAATTACCGACTGCTCAATGGTACAAAATGAGCGAACGTGGACATTAGAAAACAATAGGGATTTTCTAACCGCAGAGCCCGAAATAATACACCCACCCGAGACTGTTGAGTCTAAAGCCATACCACGTCTATCTTCATCATCAAAAATAAACTTAGCAGGTGGTAGTTGCTCTTGATAAGTCCATATTGGCCACGTTGGATCGTATAAATCAAGTTGTGGTTCTGGCATTACCAGTTCCATATTAGCTTCCCAGAACGAATCAAGCGTACCTACATCTCGCCAATAAGGTTGCCCTTCTTGGTTTGGATCTCTAAATGGGAAGGCAAACACATTATGCTCTTCTATAATCGCTGGAATAATATCGTGACCAAAATCGCGTCCAGAGCCTTCATTTTCAGAATCTTTTTTAAGTTGCTCAAACAAAAATTCAGTATTAAAAATGTAGTTCCCCATTGATGCTAAACATGTACCGGGCTTGCCGGGTACGGAGCTCGGCATTGCTGGTTTTTCATCAAAACGACACACTCTATTTTCTTCATCAACGGTCATTACACCAAACGTGTCTGCGGCTTCCTCTACTGGGACTTCAATACAACACACAGTCATATCTGCGCCTTTTTGCACATGTTCAGCCAATAAAGCACCATAGTCCATACGGTACACATGATCTCCAGACAAAATCATCACATATTTAGGAAGCTCGTGACGAATAATATCTATGTTTTGAAAAACAGCATCTGCGGTTCCACAATACCAATCATCACCTTGGCGCTGAGATGCAGGTAGTATTTCAACCGACTCTCCTAGCTCTTTTTTAAAGTGCCCCCATGCGCGGTTTACATGGCGTATTAATGAATGTGATTTATATTGTGTAGCAATACCAACACGTCTCACACCCGAGTTAATGCAGTTTGATAGTGGAAAATCGATAATTCGATGTTTACCACCAAAGTAAACTGCTGGCTTTGCTCGCCAATCGGTTAACTCATGCAGGCGAGAACCGCGACCGCCTGCCAGTATTAACGCGTAAGTTTCTCTGGTTAGGCTACTTATGTAGCGATTTGCATAATTAGGCATAATACTCTCTCCATTTAGTCTAGGCTGTTAGTGGCATGGCTTTTAGTTGTCGTTAAGTCTGTTTCACTAATATTGAGGGGTTCTAAATGCCAAATATCTTCACTGTATTGGCTTATGGTTCTGTCACTTGAAAACATACCACTGGCTGCTGTATTTAAAATACTCATTTGTGTCCAGTAGGTCTGATCTGCGTAAGCTTTATCAACTTCTTTTTGAGCTGCTACATAACTTTCAAAATCGTGAGCAACAAGCCATGGATCGTGCGGGCTCTTAATTGCATTTGTTATGTCGTCAAATAAGCATGGTTCAAATAAATTAAAATGCCCGCTCTCGAGTAATTGCATCACATTCTTTAAATCGCTATTTTGCGATATTAAATGCTCTGGATTATAACGTGATTTAATATCGTCAATTTCGTGCGCTTGTGCGCCAAACAAAAAGAAGTTATCAGCACCAACAGCATCTCTAATTTCAATGTTTGCGCCATCCAGCGTGCCTATTGTCAATGCACCATTCATCATAAATTTCATGTTGCCAGTACCAGACGCTTCTTTGCCTGCGGTAGATACTTGCTCTGAGAGATCAGTTGCAGGACAAATAACTTCCATTGCAGTTACGTTGTAATTAGGCAAAAAGGCGACGCGTAAATATGGCGCAGCTTGAGGGTCTTTATTTATAACCTCTGCCACGTTATTAATAAGCTTAATAATTTTTTTAGCCATGTAATAACCCGGCGCTGCTTTACCACCTAATAGAACACAACGAGGAACAAGCCCTTGGGTATCCCCACGGCGAATACGGTCATATAAATGAATCACATGAAGTATGTTTAATAGCTGACGTTTGTATTCGTGGATACGTTTTACTTGTACGTCAAACATCATTGATACATCAAAATCGATATCGCAGCGCGCCTTAACTAAATCAACTAAACGTTGTTTGTTTTCACGTTTAGCATTTTGCCACTGCTCATGAAATGCCTTGTCGTCATAAAAACGACGTAGGTCACTAATTTTTGAAAAGTTTTTAACCCAATCATGGCCAATTTTTTCACCAATTAATTCACTTAATACTGGATTACAATGCGCAAGCCATCGACGAGGCGTTACACCATTTGTTTTGTTATTAAACTTATCTGGCCACAGTGCATAAAATTCTTTAAATAATCCCGCTTTTAACAGTTCAGTATGAAGTGCTGCTACGCCATTTACAGAGTAACTACCTACAATAGCTAAATAAGCCATACGAATTTGCGGCTCATCACCCTCTTCAATCAGTGACAATGCACGTTGCTTTTCAACATCTCCCGGCCATTGCTGTGCAACTTGTGCTAAAAAGCGTGCATTTATCTCGTAAACTATTTCTAAAATACGTGGCAATAATTTTGAAAACAACGAAACAGACCATTTTTCAAGCGCTTCAGGAAGTAGCGTATGATTTGTATAGGCCATTGTTTTAGTTGTGATTTGCCAAGCGTCGTTCCAATCTAATTCGTAATCATCAATTAAAATACGCATTAGCTCTGCAACAGCAATACTTGGGTGCGTGTCGTTTAACTGAAAAACATGAAAATCAGCAAAGTCACTAAAGCTCTCGCCATGTTGGGAAACCCATTGGTCTACTACGTCTTGAATACTCGCCGATGATAAAAAGTATTGTTGGCGTAACCTAAGCTCCTTACCATTTTCGCTGCTGTCATTTGGATACAGCACCATGGTGATTTGTTCGGCTAGATTTTTTTGTGCGACGGCTTCTGAATAACTGCCCGCATTAAATTCGGTTAAATTAAATTCATCTGTTGCCTCTGATTTCCACAGACGTAGTGTATTTACGATATTGTTTTTATAACCAGGGACAGGTACATCGTACGGTACAGCTAATACATCTTGTGAGCCCATCCATTGACGGTGCTCTCTGCCAAATTTATCTGTGTAACTTTGCACATAGCCACCAAACTTCACACGTTTTGCATGCTCTGGTGCGCTTAGCTCCCATGGATGTCCTTCACGTAGCCAGTTATCTGGTTGCTCAATTTGGTTACCATCTTTAATCGATTGATTAAACATGCCGTATTCGTATCGTAGGCCATAGCCAATAACAGGCAACGCTAAACTAGCACAGCTATCTAAAAAGCAAGCTGCAAGGCGCCCTAGCCCGCCATTTCCTAGGCCAGCGTCGTGCTCGGCGTCTTCAATTGTTTCTATTGTTGTGCAGTACTCTTGTAGTGCTGAGCTTACTTGTTCATCTAAATCTAGATTTAAAACAGCATTACCTAGCGCACGCCCCATCAAAAACTCAAGAGAAAGGTAAGCCGTTTTGCGGCGTTTCTCTTGCTTAATTTGTTGATTCGTTTCTCTGCAGCGGGCCACAAGTCTGTCGCGAATAGTAAGCGCTAATGCGTGATACAAATAATGCTGCGATTCCCCCACCTTATCTCGGCCGAGGGTATAATAAAAATGCCGTGTTAAGTCATCTTTAAGCGTACTTTCATCAATAACGGGCCCTTCTTGCCAGCTCTTTACTACACACACTTGATCACTTTGTTTAACCATGACTAACATCCTCTAAATTGGCACTAAAAACCCAACTACTTTGTGCTGAAATTTCAACCATCGCATCTTCATTACTGCTCACAGATGCATTATGTACACTTGATAGAATCATTTGCCACGGCGCATTAATTGGCGATGGGGGCATTTGACAAAAAATTGTTTTTTCACTGGCATTAAATACAATCAGCAATGCATGATTGTTTTGCTTATCAAGTAAGCTATACATTAAAAACTGCCTGGTATCTTCATGCCAGTGAGCATCAGTCATGGTTTTACCTTGTTCGGTAAACCACTTAACGGTAAAACGCTCGTCTATATCATCTAAAAATACACTGTGTTTAAACGCACTGTGCGCACGTCTAATTTTTAATGCATCATCAATAAATCGTGTTAACGAATGATTAAGTTGAGAATCTTTCCAGGCAAGCCAACTAGTGCGATTATTTTGGCAATAAGCATTGTTATTCCCCCCTTGCGAGTGCGCCATTTCGCTACCAGCGGCAATCATTGGAACACCTTTTGAGAGAATTAAAGTAAGTAAAAAGTTCTTTTGTTGCTGTAAGCGCAGTGCGTTTATTTTAGAGTCGCTGGTAAAACCTTCTACCCCACAGTTAAACGAATGATTTGCACTGTGCCCATCTCGATTTTGCTCGCCATTAGCTTCGTTATGTTTATGCTCATAACTCACTAAATCGGCAAGGGTAAAACCATCATGACTCGTTATGAAATTAATACTATTGAGCGGCCCACGTTGGCTGTGCTCAAAAATATCAAACGATCCATGCAAACGTTTTGCAACGCTTGCAATAATGCCTGTTTCACTTTGCCAAAAACGTCTAATTACATCGCGATATTGATCGTTCCATTCTCGCCATGGCGGCGGAAATGCACCAAGCTGATAACCACCTGGGCCTATATCCCAAGGCTCACTTATTAACTTAACTTTGTTAAGCACAGGGTCTTGGGCAACTACTTGTAAAAAAGTATGTGCGGAGCTAAAGCCTGCTTTTGAGCGGCCTAAAATGGTCGCTAAATCAAACCTAAAACCATCAACTCCCATTACTTCAACCCAATAACGAAGGCTATCAAGTACAAGTTGCAGTGTTTTAGGGTGGTCAATATTTATGGTATTACCACAGCCGGTATCGTTTATATATACGTCAGGCTGACCATCTACTGTGCGGTAATAGGCTAAGTTATCAAAGCCTCTAAGCGATAGTATAGGGCCATCCGCCCCTGCTTCAGCTGTATGGTTGTAAACAACATCTAATATGACTTCTATGTCTGCAGCATGGAACTCTTGCACCATTTGCTTAAACTCGTTTATATCGTCGTTTACCAAATAGTCTTTATGGGGCGTAAAAAAGTTAAGCGTGTTGTAACCCCAGTAGTTTTGCAAACCTTTCCCTGTTAAAAATTGCTCACTAATAAAAGAATGAACAGGCAAAAGCTCAACGGCTGTAACACCAAAGCTTTGTAAGTGTTCAATAAAGCTTGGGTGGCTTAACCCTAAAAACTTCCCTTGTAGAGGTTTAGGTATTTTAGGATGACGACACGTTGTACCTTTCACATGGCACTCATAAATAACCGTGTTTGACCAACGGTGGTTAGGCTTTTTATGCGTATACAACGTAGGAGCCGCTACTTTTGATTTAGGTATATCAATCGCATTATTTACAGTGCTTTTAGTACCGATTGGCATTTGCCCGTAATGGCGTTCACTCCAAGTAAACTCACCAAACAAGTCTTTTGCATATGGGTCTATCAGCAGCTTATTTTCGTTAAACAGTTGACCATTTTTAGGGTTATATTCACCCTCAACTCTAAAACCATAAAGCGCACCGGCGTTTAATGGCGAAATATGAATACTCCAAATACCCCCTTCGTTGATATTCATCGCCATTTTTAGTATTTCTGAATGGCCACTTTTATCAAACAGGCATACATAAGCTTGGCTCGCCCCAGGCGCATAAAGCGCGAAGTTGACCCCATTATCAATAACACTAGAGCCAAGTGGTTCTACATTACCGGGTGCTACATCAAATCGGTTACTCATCATCAACCTTTTGTAAATAAATAGTAGTTAAGCCACCAATGGCAATTGAAATACTGTGTTTAAAACCATGATTTGATTCGTTTATTGCCTGAACTATCAGCGAAGAATCTTTAGTTACCTCAACGCCAGAGCCAAAAAACTGAGTATCGTCTGTATTTACAATGACCTTGTAACGCCCTTTACTCGGTACGCCAATAACGTAGTTTTCATAGGACGCGGGGGTAAAATTAGCAATAACAACCACAAAGTTTTTTGCGTTTTTAGCATAGCGAACAAAGCTTAAAATGCTCTGCTGATTATTATTGTTATCTATCCAGGTAAAACCAGCCGCGCTCGAATCAAGCTCATACAACGCGGGTTGGGTTTTATAAACGGTATTGAGCGCTTTTACGGTGTGCTTTATACCGCTGTGGCTTTGGTGCTCAAGTAAATGCCAATCGATAGAATGATCGTGCCCCCACTCTTTTCGCTGTGCGATTTCACCGCCCATAAATAAGAGTTTTTTACCCGGGTGTGCCCACATAAATGCGTAATAAGCGCGTAAATTTGCAAATTTTTGCCAATCATCGCCTGGCATTTTTTCAATTAACGAGCCTTTACCATGTACTACCTCATCGTGGCTTAATGGCAATATATAGTTTTCGCTAAACGCGTATACCATCGAAAAAGTCATTTCATGATGATGATGCTGACGATATAAAGGGTCGTGCTGCATGTAATGCAAACTATCATTCATCCAACCCATGTTCCACTTATAACCAAAGCCTAAACCGTTGTGCTCAACACTTTGGGTGACACCCGGCCATGCTGTCGACTCCTCAGCCACCATCATAATGCCTGGGTTGTTTTTATAGCTGCGCATATTGACTTGCTTTAGGCACTCAATTGCACCTAAGTTTTCACGCCCGCCGTAACAATTAGCAACCCACTCGCCTTCTTTTCGGCTGTAATCTAAATACAACATAGAAGCTACGGCATCTACACGCAGGCCATCTAAACCAAATTGATGTAGCCAATACATAGCATTTGATATTAAAAAGCTTTTAACTTCAGGACGGTCGTAGTTATAAATGTAGGTATTCCAATCAGGATGAAACCCTTGGCGCTTATCAGCATGCTCATATAAATGGGTGCCATCAAATCGATGTAAGCCATGCGGATCGCTTGGAAAATGCCCTGGTACCCAATCAAGCAAAATACCTAAATTAGCTTTGTGGCACTGCTCTACAAAGTATTTAAAGCTGTTGTAGTCGCCAAAGCGGCTGGTAGGTGCAAATAATCCAACAGGCTGATACCCCCACGAACCATCAAACGGGTATTCACTTATTGGCATAAGTTGCAGGTGAGTAAAATTCATTTCAAGGGCATAGCTAACGAGTTTGTCGGCAAGCTCTGTGTAACTTAAATAGCGGTTGTTTTCAGCCCGTTGCCATGAGCCTAAATGCACTTCATAAATACTAATTGGTGCATCTATATGGTTACGCTTTTGTCTGTTTTGAAGAGCCTGCTCGCCAAGCTTTATAGGTACTGGTTTATACTGCAGTACACTTGCAGTGCCAGGTGCTTGTTGCATTTTAAATGCATAAGGGTCAGCTTTTTCGAGCACCTCTCCACTTTGCGCGGTAATTGCAAATTTGTAGCACATGTCAGCTTTAAGGCCTGGTACAAATAACTCCCATACACCACTTGCAGGATGAAAGCGCATAAAGTGGCGATTCGCTTGCCAAAAGTTAAACTCACCAATAATAGAGACACTTGCCGCATTAGGCGCCCATACACAAAAACGTACACCGTCTACGTTTTGTTGAGTACTAAAATGTGCACCAAAATGCGAGTAAGCATGTTCAAGACTGCCTTCGTTAAATAAATACATTGCCTCTGCATCAAGTGTGCTTTGGAAACTGTATTCATCATAAAAGGTAACGCTGCTATCTGTGTACTGAGCAATGCATTCATATGGCGCAGTGGGCAAAGCATCAACTTTGGCTATAAATAAGTCACTTTGCTGGTAGCGTTTCGCCTTAATACTTTTATTATTTAATGTAACACTTACGCTTATTGCACAAGGTAGATAAAAACGAATTTCAACCTCAGCATCCGTTTTATGTGCCCCTAAGAAGCTAAATGGGTCTTTAAATCGCCCTATATTTAATGCGTGTACTTGTGCATCATAACTATTTTCATTAGTTGTACTGCTCATTTAACCTTTCCTTATTGAATCGATAGCAGCTAAAAGTGAGGCATTTTTGGTAAAAATTTCTTCACTGGTATGCGTTAATACACGTCGCCAATTAGGATATTCTTTATCTGTCCCGGGGATATTAACCGGATACTTTTGCTCATCTAAGTCATCTATTTGTATTGCAAATAAACGCGATTGAGAGCCTGCTAAACACAATGCAAGTGCGCTATAAACAGTCACAGCTTCACTATGTAATAAAAGTTCAGTTGTATTGCCATGGTGATTAATAAAACGTAGTAACCTTTGTTGCTCTTCTATTCGCTGTTGCTTTAGTTGCTCGTATTCATTGCAAGTTATAAGCTTATATTGTTGCTTAATATCTAAATCATCATGTTGCCACCAGCCTGTAAATGGAGGAACATCGTGATTGGCTATCATTAACAAACAATGTGTTGCTAGCTCATCTACCGATAAAAACTCTCCACTGTGTTGTTTCTCAAAATAAAATAAGCTGTTGGAAAAAATACCGCTAGATGCCAAAGCTTCCCTAACCTCTGGCGGTACGATGCCTAAATCTTCACCAATAACAATACTCTGATTAATATGCGATTCAATTTTTAAAATGGCAAGTAAATGCTCAAACGGATAGTAAACATAACAGCCGTCTTGTTCGCCATTGCTTTCAAAGCACCACCATAGGCGCCTAATAGCCATTACGTGGTCAATTCGAAGCCCACCTACGTTTTGCATGTTTGCGCGAATGAGCGAGCGGTAAAATTGGTAGTGATTATTACTAAGGCTTTGGGGATTGAGGGCTGGGAGGCCCCAATTTTGACCTGCTTCAGCCCATGGATCGGGTGGAGCGCCTACACTTGCACCTTGGCTAAACAGCGATTGCTGGTTTTTAAATTCAGCCCCATCGCCAGCACAACCAACAGCTAAGTCGTTTATTAAGCCAATAGCCATGCCTCTCTCTGCGCAACTTTTTTGACACAGTGCAAGTTGCATATGCGCTTGCCATTGCAGGTAATAAGCAAATGTTAGGTTATCTGATTCGAGGGTATTTAACGTAGTAGAGTGAGCATTACAAAAATCAGTAAACGCTTGGCGACGCTCATCACTTGCCGTTAATTCAAACTGATTATAAAGCGCTTCAAATAACGTATACTTTATACGGCTTACATTTTCATAATCTATAAACTGATCATTACTTTTAATAAGTGCAGCGACATCATCTTGCTGCATAATGGCGTCAAGGTTTTCGTTATTTATTGCGTCTTCGCTTAGTACGATAGAAATATAAAGAGGATTTAATAAAGCGCGACTATTAGGGCTATAAGGACTGGCTCGCTCTGGCATATCAGCAAATAACAAATGCAGTGGATTAAGTAATATATAATCCATGTTATGGGAGCTGCATAGTTTTGTAAGCGCTAATAAATCGTCAAAGTCGCCAATACCAAAATTCGCTCTATTTTTTAATGTGTAAAGCTGAATAGATAATCCAGTGCGCTTTGTGTCTCCCACTTGATAGACTTGCTCAGGCACGCACCAAATTTGTGTAATAGCGTGTTGCTCACCTACCTGAACATTAGCGTCATGATAGCCAATTGGCATATTACCAATGGGTAGTGCCAGCTCAATATAGCGAACGCCATGCAAGTAATATTCACCAGTGACAGCCAAGTTATAAAGGTTATCAAATGCTAAATGCATTCCAAGTGAAGGGACATCGATATTAGCGGCTAAATATTGCTGACGTTCATCTATACGAAGCTTTAACAAACATGCAGTTTGCTCAACTAAACTCTCACTAGGTACTAAATCAAGCCAAAGCGATGCATCTAAATCATAAGTTAGTTGAGCTATTCCTGCTTCATTATTTGTATCAACACCACAACATTGCAAAGCACGTTTACGCGTTTCTTCGCTAAAAAATACCTGTTCACCTGTATACTTAGTGAATTCAAAGCCAATACCATGCAGGTAAGACAACTGCGAAAGAGCATCCATTGAATCGCCTTAATTAGTGCGTTGAGTATTTACTATGCTGTTTTCTGTGCCAAATGTATTGCCGATATAACCGTCAGCTTGATGGTCGTTATCCCAAATGTCTCCATTAATCAGATAACGAAAGTGAAATTGTTGATCGATAGGTAAGCGTTGCTTAAATTTAAACACACCTTGTTTTTTATAAAGCTTCATTGGCACTGGTTTCCAATCATTAAATTCACCTAATAAGCAAACTTCTTCTGCCTCTGGATGAGAAAATTCAAAAGTAACTTCAGCTTCATCTTTTGTTTTAAAAAAACGTTTATTCAACATAGCAGGCTCCAACTAAACCAAAAAGGGTACTTAATCTTTGCCACAGGCCATACAACTAAACAAAAAGGCGATGTGGTAACCATCTAAAAATCATTAAACGTGTTATTAGTTAAACAAAACTTTATTTACGCTTTATTACAGTGCAAATAATATTTCAATTGCACCAGAAAGGTGCATCAACCTTATATACAATACGCTTTAAATGATACTTAACATACAGAGCAATATTCAAACCAACAAACTATTAAAAACCTCATTAGTTCAATATATAAATATTTATAGCTGCAAATATCCGAAGAAAATTTAAAATCCTAAATTACTTTTTTTATATTACTTCATCATGGATAATACACATCATTCTAATACTCTGAAATATCATTAATTTCATGTTGAAAAAAACCATTTTAATAACTACCACCATCATTTTTTTAGTTGTAGCTGCATTTATTGGTACCTCAATTTATACCCTATACAGTAAAAAAGAAATTTCAGTTGACCCTAAATTAAAAGAAATATCAGGAATAGAATTTGATAAACAGCAACGTTTATGGGCTATTAACGACGGAGGCAATGAACCAAAGCTATACAGACTCAATAAAGACGGTTCTATTGCTAAAGAAATTTTAGTTGAAAACGCTAAAAACATTGATTGGGAAGACATGACCCAAAACAAATTTGGGCACTTCTTTTTAGGCGATTTTGGTAACAACAAAAACGATCGTAGATGGCTCACTATTTATAAAATAGAAAACCCGATAGATATAAAAACAGATACGACTCAAGCAGAAATAATTAAGTTTACCTACCCCGAAATGGATGGCAGTCCTATAAAGCCCAATAACCGTAATTTTGATTTAGAGGCATTTGTAGCTCTAGGACGTCACTTATATTTATTTACTAAAAACCGCACAGAGCCATTTGATGGTATTACTAAGGTTTATAAAGTGGGCGATCATGCTGCTAATTTTAAAGCCGAGTTAATAGATTCATTTAAAACATGTACCACTTTAGAAAAGCTATGCTGGATAACATCGGCTGCTTTAAGCCCTGATCGTAAAAAGCTGATATTACTTGATTCAACCAGTATTTGGTTATTCGAAAATTTTGAGGGTGATAAGTTTTTTTCTGGCGATGTATCAAAAATTGACTTAGGAATAGTAACTCAAAAAGAAGCTGTCACTTTTTTTGATGACAATACTATTGTATTTACAGATGAAGAGTTTAAAGGTATTGGCGGTAATGCTTATTTTATAAAGCTTGATGAAGCCAAAAAAGAAATTATAAGAAAAAAGCCGACCTCAGAAAAAATACATCCATAATATAATGTTAGCTAAGCAAAAGTTCCAAAGCTTAGCTAACTTATGTAAAAGGTATCGAGTTAGTTACTCTTTTCGTTTGACGAATGGAGTGCTTTTTCTACATCAACACCTAAAATCAACACTCCAATATGGCTATTATTATCTAAAACAGGAAAACTTAGCTGTACTTGAAAATGATGTGTTGATGCATCATATGTAACGCTATCAAAGTTATAGTCCTTTGACTGTTTAAATATTTTAGTAAACTTATTCTCATCTCCTTGCCAGTAATCACTGGTTAACTTACTTATTGCTATATTTTTTCCTTGGCTATCAGTCAATATAAGCTCAGTAACAACACCTTTAAACTGCGATTGCCATTTTTTAAATACCTTAGATAACGGTAAATAAAGCATAGTTAACGCATCAGCATGCCCAACGTGTTTACTTTCTTTTATCCATAGCTGGTCTCGTTTCATAATTTCAGGCTCACTCAAAGGAGACTCATTACTTATTTGAACTTCTTCGACTAAACTAGGTAAGTTTAATAAGGTTTTAGCGCTACTGTAGAGCCTATCAAGTATTTGCGTTTCTTCACTTTTTGATAGTGAAAATGGAGCTTGCGCACAAGTATTTATATTTTCATCGAACTGCTGCATAAATTCAGGAAGGCGTTTGATAAGTGAATGCGAAGCAAATAATCCCAAAGGTACATATCTAAAAAATTCTTTTTGGTACTCGTCTTTATTGATCCCTAGCTTAGAGGCTGCTAATTCAAAATCGTCTAAATCAAGTAGGATTCTATCAATCCGTTTATGGTGCATTACATTTACTATTTCTTCTAATGAATTTACTTCTACCTCAGCAATAATATTCTGAGTTTTAAACCAATTTGCTTGATAACTTCCTCTTACTGCACCATAACGCATTTTATTTTTTGGTTTATTAATGCTCTCTGGGTGAGTGAACCAGTACCAGCTTTCTAAAAAAATGGGGGATGATATACGTCCACAAGCTTTCATTTCAGGCATCAAATGGGTTGTGAAATATCCATCTAAGCGCTCTAACTTTACTTCTCGACGTGCACGTAACCATGGCAAGGTTTGTAGCCGAAAAGGCGCTCCCATTTCAAATAAAATACACTCGACTTGGTTGACTGCATTATTAGGAGCTGTGGTGGGTAAGTTTGTCCCAAACTGGAGAGGCCCAGTTAAACCTAACAAAAGAGTGAAAAGATATGCGGGCATAATCCATTGCTAAATAATGTACAAATTAAAACAAGTATAGTCATGCATATAAAAAAGTATTAATTTTCTTTACAAAATTTTGTACCTTATCAATGGCTTCAATATTTAAATCTATGATTTATTGCTATTAACTTATAAAAAGCACGCTTAAATATTTAAATTAATGCATTTATATCTAGGGTCTGTTTATCTTTGTGGATAAAAATTTGTTCAAACTAGGTGCTATTTAATTGCGGCGCAAGATTTATAAGCTAGTGTGCTCGATAACTGCTCCTGCGTTATTCTAATTGCTTACATCCATGTAAGAATAAATAAAAACCGAGCAAAGCTTCCGCGCCCTGCTCACGCCCCCTACCCTGCATCTATGTAGGCAACCAAGAGAAAATAGCGCCTAGGAAGAATCTTTTGGGGGCTGTTAATTTAACCTTGAAGGTTCAACAGACCCTAGCCTTTTTATTATTGACCTAAAGTATACCGAGTGTTCACTTAACGACTAAAAACAAAGGAACTACCCAACCCTAGCGCTTAAATTTAGTTTCTAAAATTACAGAAGATGTTGTTCGCTCCACCCCATCAAGATTTCCTATATCGTCCAACAAATGACTAAGCTGTTCTAAATTTTGAGCTTGGACCACTGCAATTAAATCAAACTCACCACTTATGGCATAGAGCTGTGAAATAGCATCAATTTGCTTAAGCTCAATGTTTGTTTTAGTTGTTAATTTTTGTCTTACTTTTATAGACACATGAGCTGATACCATTTTACTAAGGTAGTCGTCACCGTAATCAACGCTATAGCCTTTAATCACACCGGTTTCTTCTAATTTGAGCATTCGGCTTTGTACTGTTGAACGAGATAAGTCAAGCATTCGTGCAAGATCAGAAATACTCGCTCTTGCGTTTGTTTTTAGTACAGAAAGTAGTTTCTCGTCTTGTGGAGTTATCATAATGGTTATTTTCTTCGTTATTTTGACTTTTATTTTAATCATTTTTCACAAAATAGCACTGCAATTTTAACAGCTAACCTTCGATAATGACCTCTACAAGAAATAATAACGTGTTTGCTGAAGAATAAAGGCTATATTCTTCTTTGAGTTAGCAACTAATCTTTTATCTAAGCCCATTAAATTTAGGTGTAAAAATGCAAGTAACAAGAGACTTATTTAACGACGTAATGGTACCAAACTATAATCCATCAGCAATCATTCCAGTTCGTGGTGAAGGTTCACGCGTTTGGGATCAAAATAACAATGAGTTCATTGATTTTGCCGGTGGTATTGCCGTTAACTGTTTGGGTCACTGTCATCCTGCATTAGTTAAAGCATTAAAAGAGCAAGGCGAAAAAATTTGGCATTTATCAAATGTTATGACCAATGAGCCAGCACTTCGTTTAGCTCAAAAAATGGTTGAAGCAACATTTGCTGATAAAGTTTACTTTGCAAACTCAGGCGCAGAAGCAAACGAAGCCGCTCTTAAATTAGCTCGTCGTTATGCATTGGACGTATATGGCGCTGAAAAAACGCAAATTATTGCATTTAATAAAGGTTTCCATGGTCGCACATTCTTTACAGTAACTGTGGGCGGGCAAGCGGCTTATTCAGATGGCTTTGGTCCAAAACCTGCTGACATAGTACATTGTGATTTTAACGATATAGCGGCATTTGAAGCGCTGATCAGCGATAAAACATGTGCTGTTATGATGGAACCATTACAAGGTGAAGGCGGTATTATTTCACCAACAGATGAATTTGCTAAAAAAGTACGCGAACTTTGTACTAAACATAACGCGTTACTTATTTTTGATGAAGTACAAACGGGTGTTGGTCGCACAGGCGATTTATACGCTTATGAAGGTTTAGGGGTTGTTCCTGACATTTTAACAACGGCAAAAGCATTGGGTGGTGGTTTTCCTATTGGCGCTATGATCACTCGTACACCTATTGCTGAGCATTTAAAAATTGGTACTCACGGTTCTACTTATGGCGGAAACGCACTTGCTTGTGCTGTGGCCGAAGCGGCATTTGATACAGTAAATACACCAGACGTACTAAACGGTGTTAAAGAGCGCGAGCAATTATTCCGTGACGGATTAAACGCAATTAACGAAAAATACAACGTATTTAGCGAAGTACGTGGTAAAGGCTTATTAATTGGCGCAGTACTAAATGACAAATTTGAAGGCCGCGCACGCGACTTTTTAATAGCCAGTGCTAATAATGGTTTGATGAATCTTGTAGCGGGTATGAATGTAATTCGTTTTACACCGTCTTTAATTATTCCGTTTGAAGATATTAAAGAAGGCTTAGCGCGCTTTGAAAAAGCCGTTAGCGACGTAGTAAACGGTTAATATAGTTTAAATTAGCACGCCTAATGGCGTGCTATTGGAGCAAGCAATAAATGCAAGTATTACGTCCTATTACTGCCAATGATTTTGACGCGCTTAAACAAATAGCGATTGAATCCGGTCATGGGTTTACCTCTTTGCCTGTGGACGATGCACAGCTTAAAGAAAAAATTGAACGTGCTGAAAAAAGCTTTGCCAAAAACATTAACCAGCCACTTGATGAAAGCTATTTATTTGTTTTAGAAGACAGTGAAACAGGTGACGTTATTGGCACAACCGCTATAGAAGCCGCGGTAGGTTTATCGGTGCCTTTATATCATTATCATTTGGGTAAAACAGTACACCACTCGCCTACTTTAAATGTATATAACACCGTTGATATTTTAAGCATGTGTAACGACTACACTGGTTGCTCAGAAATATGTACATTATTTTTGCGCGAAAATAGCCGTAAAGGCCTAACGGGTCGATTTTTATCTCGTTCACGCTTTTTGTTTATGGCTCAGCACAGCGAGCGTTTTGCCGATACTGTTATCGCAGAAATGCGCGGTGTTAGCGACGAAGACGGTCATTCTCCTTTTTGGCAATGGCTACAAGAGCACTTTTTTAGTATCGAATTTCCACAAGCGGATCACTTAGTTGGCTTAGGCGATAAGGTGTTTATTAGCGAGTTAATGCCTAAATACCCTATTTATGTGAACTTGCTTAGTAAAAAAGCCCAAGCAGTGATTGGCCATGTGCATGAAAAAACAAAACCTGCGCTAAAATTATTAGAAAAAGAAGGTTTTGAGCACAGAGGCTACGTTGACTTATTTGACGCAGGCCCAACGGTTGAAGCAAAGCTTGGTAATATTCGCAGCATTCGCGACTCTCAAGTTTGCCCTATTACTATTGGTGAGCTTGATCACATATCACAAAATAGCTCTGATACGCTGGCTGTATGTAATCAAGGCGTAAGTGGCTTTAGAGCAACATTTACCAAAGAAGCACACTACAATCATGCAAAACATACCCTCGTCATTAGCCAAGATGTGGCTAATGCGCTTAATTTAAGCCAAGGAGATGCAGCGCGATTTTTTCGCCTGTAAATAATTTATGAATACACACCTAATTAATAATCAGTGGCTTGTGGGACTTGGTCCAGCATTTGAGTCAATCAATCCAAGTAATGGCGATGTGGTATGGCAAGGTAATGGCGCAAACGCTGTTCAAGTAGGTTCTGCTATAAAAGCAGCCAGAGCTGCGCAATTACAATGGGCAGACAAACCGCTTGAAGAGCGTATCGCCATTTTAGAAAACTTCGCAGCACAATTAAAAGAACACAGCGAAGAATTTGCTACTATTATTGCACGCGAAACGGGTAAGCCATTATGGGAAACCCGCACCGAAGTGGGCGCAATGACAGGCAAAGTAGCTATTTCAGTTAAAGCGTACCATGAGCGTACTGGTACAACCGAAAACCCAATGCCCGGTGCTAAAGCATTTATTAGACACAAACCGCATGGCGTTGTGGCTATTTTTGGCCCGTATAACTTTCCGGGGCATTTACCAAACGGGCATATTGTTCCTGCAATTTTAGCCGGTAATACTGTTGTATTTAAGCCATCAGAATTGACTCCACACGTTGCAGAATTTACCCTCTCACTTTGGTTAAAAGCAGGTTTGCCAGCGGGTGTTATTAACCTTGTGCAAGGTGAAATTGAAACTGGTAAAGCGCTTGCTTCTCATAAAGATATAGATGGCTTGTTTTTTACCGGTAGCTCAAACACAGGTCACTTATTACATAAACAGTTTGCAGGACACCCTGGCAAAATTTTAGCACTTGAAATGGGCGGCAATAATCCTCTTATTGTAAAAGATGTGAGCGATATAAGCGCCGCTGTACACGATATTATTCAATCAGGCTTTATTACCTCAGGTCAACGTTGTACGTGTGCACGTCGCTTATTTATTGGAAAATCAGCCAACGGCGATGCTATTTTAGAAAAGCTAATAAGCGCAACTAAAAACATAGTTGTAGACGACAGCTTTGCTACAGAGCAGCCTTTTATGGGTGCAATGATAAGCGAAAAAGCAGCACTGGGTATGGTTGCCGCGCAAAGTGAATTAGTCTCAAAAGGTGCGCAAATCCTTGTTGAACTTAAGCAATTAAAATCAGGCACCGGTTTTGTAAGCCCAGGCATTATTGATGTAACAAACATTACCGATATGCCAGATGAAGAACATTTTGGACCGCTTATTAAAGTGTATCGTTACAACGACTTTGACAGCGCAATTATTGAAGCTAACAACACAAGCTTTGGCTTATCTGCAGGTTTACTTAGCGACAGTGAAGATGATTACACTCACTTCTTAAAGCACATTCGTGCCGGTATTGTTAACTGGAACCGCCCCATTACAGGTGCCTCTAGTGCAGCTCCATTTGGCGGTATTGGCGCCAGTGGTAATCACAGAGCAAGTGCATACTATGCCGCCGATTATTGCGCATACCCTGTCGCATCTGTGGAGTCAGACAAAGTGAGCTTACCGCAAACCCTAGCGCCGGGCTTAGTAATTGAATAAGCAATAAAACCAAATTTTAGATTTAAGGACTTAACATGCATACTGATGTAAACACATTATTTGAGAACCTTTGGGAAAACTATTTAAACGTAACTCCATCGGCAGATAAAATTCATGACCTTTTAGGGTCAACGCAAAAAGATGACATCATTAACGATCATATTGCGCTGCGTACATTTAATATAGAAAAAGTGGGTCTTGAAAAGCTCGCTGCTCACTTTTTAGTTATTGGTTACAAAGAATGTGGTGAGTACCACTTTGAAGCTAAAAAACTCTATGCAAAGCACTACGAGCATAGCGATCCTAATCAGCCAAAAGTGTTTATCTCTGAACTATTAGTAGAAAAATGCTCGCCAGAGTTACAAGCCATCGTGACAGATATGGTAAGCCAAATTGACGAAAGTGCAGTTACAGCAGACAACTTTTTATATTCAGGCACGCATTGGCAAGTAAGCACCGATACTTATAAGCAGCTGCTAGCTGAAAGCGAGTATGCAGCGTGGATGTCGGCGTGGGGTTACCGCGCCAATCACTTTACCGTAAATATTAATACGCTTGCTAAGTTTGATAACATTCATGATGTTAACCAAGCCCTAAAAGACGCCGGCTTTTCGCTTAATACGTCAGGCGGTGAAGTTAAAGGCTCACCAGAGGTGTTACTAGAGCAATCGTCAACACTTGCTGATGAATACTCTGTTACCTTTAGTGACGGTGATATGAGCATCCCTAGCTGTTTTTATGAGTTTGCTATTCGTTACCCTAAAGCCGACGGTGAGCTTTATACTGGTTTTGTTGCAGCCTCAGCTGACAAAATATTTGAAAGCACCAATGCTCGATAGCAAAACCTAAAGTACTTTATTTAAAAAGCCCGTTATGGGCTTTTTTTATGTCGGTAGGTTATGTTGATTAATTATAAAAATAACGGTTTATAATCGTTTTCTAACTTTTCAAACGATAAATCGCCAATAAAGCGGCCAAAGCTCAACCAAGTTGCCAAACCACGTAAGTCTTTAAAGTGTGGTGGCACAAATTGTGGGCTCTCTATTACACCTAAATCATGAAGCTGCGATATTAATCTAAAATCATCTATCGATATTTTACCTACCAGTAATAAAGGGAGTCTATCTATTCGACCAAGCTGTATTGCAACGCGTATTAAGTTATAAACCAATACAAAGCCTTTAATGTAGGCAATATCTTTTGTAAAAGGCAAACCTGTTGGCGTACTGCCTCTAAATACACGCTGCGCAAGTGTGTAGCTGTCATCTTTTGATAAACCTTGCGCTACGTAATCACGGTAAATGTCTACAAACTCGGCGCCATCTATTACCTTTGTAACGGCTTGAATACGATTCACTAATTTAGATAAACGCCTTGGAGTTGATTTTAAAGTAATAATTTCGGTAAGGACCGCTAAGCCTTCTTGGGTAATAGTGGAGCTTGGCGTGCCTTTACTCAAACACGTTAAATAAGGCTGAGCTAAACCATTTTGAGTGGTACCGACGTGTATCCACCCTTCGTGAACTTCTAAAATATCAAGTTCGCGCTGAGAAAACTTAACATCTTGATTAAGCTTTATATTATTAGCACCTGCGGCTGCATCACTAACAATACCATCGCTAAGCATTACCTCAACGTTTATGCCTGCCATACTAGCAGTTACTTGCTCAGACAGAATACGCACTGCATCAACAGCATCAATATTTTTAGGGTCGTCAGGCAGTATGTCGGCTATAAGTAAATTTTGCAGCGGTTTATCTAGCATATTAGCTAGCTCAGAAAGTGAGGGCTCACCGGCATGAAATAAATCTTTAGGGTGACCAAATAACTCCACCGATAAGTCATGAAACTCTGGTGTGCCACGATACTCAAGCATACTTAATACTGTTTTATACTCTGTGCACATTTTTCCCATGTATTGAGCTATGGGATTTAACTGCCCCAATTGGTTAATAATGTTACGGTGCAAAGTAGAAAACGCTTGGCGTAACTCGCTAGGTACAAAACCAAGATCGCGCTGTTGATAGTATGCACGATCGATCAGTGGATTTTTTTGACATTTTTGTCTAAAAAACTCCTCTTTAGTTTGTTTATCCCAATTAATAGCATCGAGTATCCTAATAGGCGTTTGCAATGCAATTAATTGATCCGATAACTCACGAGTTTTTAGTAGTAACGCCTTGTCTATCATGGTGTAAGCTCAACAATAAATGAATTTTGAGCATAATTTAAAAAGGCCAAATTACAAAGCAATATCACATTTTTTTAGCTATTGTTTTTAAGATGATCGACCCTCATATCTATATCGTATTAGCTTTTTAATAAAAGGTATAAAACATGAAAAACGAACTCGACAATAAACAGATTTTAGCCGTATATGAACGCATAATTCAAAAAGGTGAAATGACTGATGAAGGCAAACATTATCAGGGAGTTACTGCATATTCAGACGTAGACGGTTACACAGTATACCTACAAGGTAGCGGCGTAGAACTGCGCTTTGGTTTTCATAATACTTACCACCTTGACTACGAGCATGAAAAGCATAAAGACGACTTTTTGAAAAAATTATATAACATTGCAAACGAGAGCTAATGCACCCACGAAAACTAAGACACCGCCCGACCAGTAAGCTCAATACTACTTTTATTAATCAAGTAGTAGAAGAGCTTAAAGCTAATCCAAGTAAAGTCTCTATTATTCAAGACAACCTAGAACAGTACCGTTCTCAAACTCATTTAAAGCGTGGTTTTTTACTGGCTATAGAGCGCTTTGATTGGGTATTTGAAGCAAGCAAAGATATTGATTTCATTTGCCAGCAAATTTTAGCTGATGACTACATTGGCAATAGACTAAGACGTTACCCCCTACTTTTTAAAGGCGTTATTAATAATGCCTAACCTTTCAATACCAAGCGCTTTAAAGCGATAAAACCACAAAGTTTACTCTCCATATAAATTTATTAGAGCACTAAGCAATTGCAGGTTTAGTGTTCTTTTGTATCAAAATAATACTATTAGTACTCTAACTATTATTGTTCTAATGGTTTTTTGACATTTTATTCATTTATTGCTGTAAACAAATCATTACTATTATTAAATTTAAAAATTAAATTCTCAAGCTACTGTTTTAAATAAAATTAAACAAATAAAAACCACATCTTCTTTGTCCTATTAATTGCTCTTTTATTAATGATTAATCTACATTTTGGCATCTAGGTATTTACTTCAGCCTTGAATTGTTAGAGCTATTACCTTAAGCTTATGTTTATTGAACGTTCAATTAATAAAAATTATGCCTAAAGTCGGAATGGAACCTGTCAGACGTCAGCAGCTAATTGACGCAACTATAGAGTCAGTTGCTACTAAGGGACTACAAGGCACAACTATAAACAGCATTAGTAAAAATGCAGGTTT
This sequence comes from Pseudoalteromonas sp. SG45-1, assembly GCF_014164135.1. Lineage (NCBI taxonomy): Bacteria > Pseudomonadati > Pseudomonadota > Gammaproteobacteria > Alteromonadales > Pseudoalteromonadaceae > Pseudoalteromonas > Pseudoalteromonas sp. SG45-1. Next base: position 35,502 of record NZ_JACJEP010000020.1, on the reverse strand, counting down.
ATCGTCGGGTATTATTAGTCATTATTTTAATGGTAAGCAGGGGCTGATTGAAGCCACTGTTCGATACTTACTAACAAGCTTAAAACAAGACTTGATAGGCAAAGTAAATCATCAAACAAATGCGACTGAACGTTTAATGTTTATTATCGAAGCCAACTTTGCGCTTGTACAACAGCGTAATGATACAACCCGAACGTGGTTAAGTTTTTGGGCGCAATCGATGCATGATGAAGAATTACACCGACTACAAAATGTAAACAGTAAACGCTTGCAAAGTAATTTAGCATTTTCTTTTAAACAATTAATGCCTATTAAGCAAGCAAATCAAGCTGCAGAACTTAGCGCCGCAATGATCGATGGCCTATGGTTAAGAGCAGTACTGAGTAAATCAGACAATAATCAGTTTAAACACTGTGAAAAGTTAGCAAAAAGCTATGTACTTTCACTTATCAAGCAATATGGAGCCTAGCGTGACTACACCTGTCTATCAAAATTTTATTAACGGCCATTTTCTTGCAAACCAGAACGGCAAAACATTTGATGTAACAAACCCAGCAACGGGCGAGGTTATTTACGCAGTAGAAATTGCCGACGAATTTATTCAAAACGCAGCCATTGCCAGTGCAAAGCAAGGTTTTGCTCAGTGGTCAGCAATGACACCCATTGAACGTAGCCGCATTTTATTAAAAGCAGTGGCTATTTTACGCGAGCGCAACGATGAACTAGCACTTGTAGAAGTACTCGACACCGGTAAACCAATGCAAGAAGCAAATTGTGTTGATATTGAAACTGGCGCTGATGTAATTGAATACTTTGCAGGTCTTGCGCCAGCACAAGTAGGCCAACAACAAATGGTTGGTGATGACTTTTACTACACACGCAAAGAACCATTAGGTATTTGTGCGGGTATTGGTGCATGGAACTACCCACTACAAATTGCATGTTGGAAGTCGGGCCCTGCCCTTGCTGCTGGTAATGCATTTATATTCAAACCATCAGAAGAAACACCACTGGGCGCTCTTAAACTTGCAGAAGTATTTGTTGAAGCTGGCGTACCTGCAGGTGTGTTTAATGTTGTTCAAGGCGCGGGCGATGTAGGCCAGTGGCTAACGCAGCATAGCGAGATTGACAAAGTATCGTTCACGGGTGAAGTAGGCACAGGTAAAAAAGTTGTAGCAAGTGCTGCCGGTACTTTAAAAGATGTCACGATGGAGCTTGGTGGTAAATCTCCACTATTAGTATTTGATGACGCCAACATTGAGCAAGCGGTTAGCGCCGCTATGCTAGGTAATTTTTATACGCAAGGCGAAATTTGTACTAACTGTACACGTATTTACGTTCATAAAAATGTATATCAGCAATTTATTGATGAGCTTAAAGCGCGCACTGAGAAAAACATTATTGCTGGCGACCCACAAGATTTAAATACTAACTTTGGCGCACTTATCTCTAAAAAGCACCAAGAACTAGTAATGAGCTACGTTAATAAAGGCATCGAAGAAGGTGCAACGCTATTAACTGGTGGTACAACGCTTTCACCTGAATCTGCACCTAATGGCTATTTTGTAGCACCGACTGTGTTCATTGATTGCAACGACGATATGACAATCGTTAAAGAAGAAATATTTGGCCCTGTAATGAGCGTGCTTGTTTTTGACGACGAAGACGATGTTATTGCACGCGCTAACGCAACCCACCTAGGCTTGGCCGCAGGCGTATTTACTAGCGATATTAAACGTGCGCACCGCGTTATCCATAAGTTACAAGCCGGTATTTGTTGGATTAATGCATACGGTAACTCACCTGCTGAAATGCCTGTTGGCGGTTATAAGCAATCGGGTATTGGCCGTGAAAATGGTATACAAACTCTTGATCAATACACGCAAACTAAGTCTATTTATGTTGGTATGGCCGACATAGAAAGCCCATTTTAAGGCGCCCTACTATGAGTAATCATTACGACTATATTATTGTTGGCGCGGGTTCGGCGGGTTGTGTTTTAGCAAACCGTTTATCTGAAGATTCAAGTAACCGCGTGTTACTACTTGAAACTGGCGGTAGTGATAAAAGTATTTTTATAAAAATGCCAACCGCGTTATCTATTCCTATGAATAGTGACAAATATGCATGGCAGTTTCATACGCAGCCTGAGCCTCATTTAGATAACCGTGAGATGCATTGTCCTCGAGGCAAAGTATTAGGCGGCTCGTCATCTATCAACGGCATGGTATACGTACGTGGCCATGCAAAAGATTTTGACGAATGGCAGCAACACGGTGCAAACGGCTGGGATTACCAATCGTGTTTACCGTATTTTCAAAAAGCAGAAAGCTTTTATCTTGGTGAAAATACTTACCGTGGTGGCAAAGGCCCGCTTGGCGTTAATAACGGCAACGAAATGAAAAACCCGCTTTACCGCACCTTTATCAAAGCAGGTGTACAAGCCGGTTACGCGTCTACAGATGATTATAATGCATCGCAGCAAGAGGGTTTTGGCCCAATGCACATGACCGTAAAAGACGGCGTGCGCAGCTCTGCTTCGCGTGAGTATTTAGACCCTGTTAAATCGCGTAGTAATTTAACAATTATTACAGGTGCGCTAGCACAGCGCGTGATTTTAGATGGTAAAAAAGCCACTGGCATTGAATACAAAGTAAATGGCGACGTTAAAACAGCACATGCTGCAAAAGACGTAATATTAAGTGCAGGCCCAATCGGCTCTCCACATATTTTACAACTCTCTGGTATTGGTGATACTCAAGCGCTTGAAAAAGCAGGCGTTGAAGTACAGCATCATCTACCAGGTGTAGGTCAAAACTTACAAGATCATCTTGAGTTTTACTTTCAATACAAGTGTAAGCAACCTATCACGCTTAACGGCAAACTAGGCATTGTTTCAAAAGGGTTGATTGGTGCGCGCTGGTTATTAACGCGTTCGGGTTTAGGTGCAACGAATCATTTTGAATCGTGTGCGTTTATTCGCTCAAAACCAGGTGTTGAATGGCCAGATATTCAATATCACTTTTTACCAGCGGCTATGCGTTACGATGGTAGAAGTGCATTTGCAGGTCATGGTTTTCAGGTACATGTGGGTCATAACAAACCAAAAAGTCGCGGTAGTGTCACTATTGCTTCTGCGAACCCTGAGCAACCACCAACCATTTTATTTAATTACCTTGAACACCAAGACGATATTGAAGGCTTTAGAGCGTGCGTTCGCTTAACACGCGACATAATCGAACAAAGTGCCTTTGATGAATACCGCGATGAAGAAATTCAACCAGGTAAACATATTCAAACAGATGAAGAAATAGATGCCTTTGTACGCCAAGCCGTAGAAAGTGCCTACCACCCTTCTTGCTCATGCAAAATGGGTGAAGATGATATGGCCGTTGTTAATTCAAATACGCAAGTACATGGTATTGAAGGACTACGTGTTGTTGACTCATCTATATTCCCAACAGTTCCTAACGGAAACTTGAATGCGCCTACTATTATGGTTGCCGAAAAAGCAGCTGACATAATTTTAGGTAAAGAACCATTACAGAAATCGGATGTGAATGTTGCCATAACAACAAACTGGCAAGAAACACAACGTAGTACGGAGATCTAACTTTAGCCACATGCTTAGGTTTAGTCTCGTCGGGCTAAACCAATGCGTGCCTTGCAGTGGCACACGATGTAAATAGGTTACGTTGTGTTAATGCGAGAATAAAACAATAAAATACGGAGTGCTTATGAATTATTTTTATTCATTACTGGAGGGTAACAATGACTATTTGGCTTAATGCAGGCATCATTTTTACCTTACTTGCTATTATCACTATTTTAATTAAATGGGGTAATGTTCGCGTAGTAGGTGTAACACCAGTTCGAACCTTTACCTTTATAGCAATACTATTTACTTCTGGCCTAGATGTTGGCCTTATTATGTTTCCTTTAACTGAGTTTGCAGGTTATGCAGACATAAAAGCAAGCCCAGAATACGCGTTTGCAAATCCACTGGCTATTGAGTTTGGCTACTGGGGATTTTTGATCTGGGGATTTTACTTTCTTACGTGCTTTTATTTCTGTGTAATAGAACCTAAAGTGAAATTTTTCGAAATTCCTTGGGTTAAATTTATCAATAACGTTGTAATTATTGGTACATGTGCATTTACCGCTTATTTGCTGCTTACAAACCTACCGTGGTATTTACCCGAATTAGGTGATGGAACAAGTATAGTTTCTGAGTTTTACTTAATTGTGTTTGCTGCTATCTGTTTTGCTGTGTACTCAAGTACTGATATTAAATATGTACGTATTTTAAGTATTTCTACTACGTGGTTATTCTTAGCTTTAATCGCCTTTATGTGGACTGGCGCATTTGTGATAGGTGATGGTCAAATGTCAGCATTTACAGATAACTTAGGTTCTATTGGTACTTACTTTGCAAACATTAATGAATTTGTTTTACCGCTTAATGATTACCATGAGTTTTACTTATTCTGGTGGTTTGCGTGGAGCATAATGATTGGTCAATTTACATCACGCTTTGTTGGTGGACTTAAAACATACCAAGTATTAGCTGCAATGTTGATTTTCCCTTCTATTCCTATTGCGATTTGGTTTAGCGTACTTTATCACTACCATGAAGCGGGCATCCCAACTCAAGGTATTAAAAACTTCGCTATGGTATTTGTAGGTATTGTATTTGTAATTAACTCACTTGATTCGTTAGTGCGTTTATATACAGATAACCTAAACTTTACCGTAAAGCGTTTTGGCAAAATGAAATACATAATCGGAAATGTTGTTGCTCTATCATTACTTACACTATTGTTTAAATTAGAATTTTTACAAATTCAGTGGGTAGGCGCATTAGTTATCGGCTTATTCTTTATCTGTGCAGCCTTTATTGGTTACAGTAAATTTAAAACAGTAACGAATATAGATAGCTCACCAAAAGCAAACGCAATTGATTACACAAAAATAGACACAGTACACTAGGGATTAATAATGAATAACAAACTAAAACAACTTGTAGTAGCACTACCATTTGCACTTTTATCAACAACTGCAGCAGCTGATTGGTCAACAACAATCACTGCAGCGTCTGACTACACTTTTAATGGTGTAACACAGACCGATAGCGACCCTGCAATTCAAGGCAGCTTAGATTATGCCTTTGATAGTGGTGTTTACGCTGGTGTTTGGGCCTCAAACGTAGATTTTGGTGACGACACTGATTTTGAGCTTGATGCTTACTTAGGTAAATATGTACAACTTGATGAGCAATTCAGCGTTGATTACGGTATCGCTTATTACACTTATCAAGGTAATAACAGTGACGGTAACTACGCTGAAGCTTACACTAAGTTTGGTTATGCAAGTGAATACGGCCAAACTGAGCTTAACTTTTGGTATAGCTGGGATTACTTTGGAACAGGTGCGGGTCATGTAATTTCAATGGTTGCTCACACTTATGAACTAGCTCCAAATCACGCACTACGTGCAAGTTTTGATATTTCAAACTCACTTGATGGTGAAAAGTGGGCTTGGGATACAAACCAGAAAAAATCGTACAAGCACTACCGCCTAGCTTATCAAACAAGCTACGAAGGTTTTGGTATTGAAGTGGCTGCTGAAAACACTAGCTTAGATTACGATTATGCTGATGAGCGTATTGTACTTGCTGTTTCACGCACATTTGATCTTTAATACATTAATTACTGATTAAACAAAAAATGCCACTCTGTTTAGAGTGGCATTTTTATTTGTAAAATAACTAACTAACTAACAATATCCCACGCACTTGTACCCGATGCAGAAAGATTGCTGGTGTTATTACGTAATACTTTATTGCCTACATTAACTGATGACTCAGGACGGCTCACTAAATACCCCTGAACTGAACTCACACCCATTTTTTTAACAAGCTCAAACTGCCCTATTTCTTCAACGCCTTCAGCTACAATTTTAAGGCCCAGCTTTTGTCCAAGCTCACTAATTGTATTTAATATATCGTTATACTTTTGGCTTTTATTGGCTTGAGCTATGAACGAGCGATCAATTTTAATAACATCAATTGGTAAATCCGCTAATGTACTTAACGAGCTAAAACCTGTACCAAAGTCATCAATTGCAATAGTGATGCCTTCTTCTCTTAATCTACTTAGCTCTTTAATTATTCTAGGGCTGGCTTGAATAAATGTTGATTCGGTAATTTCTAGCATTAAAGACGTCGCCGGTAAGCCGGTTTTTTTTAGCTTCTTCATTATCCAATCATAAATATCACGGTGCTTTAACTGAATGCCCGAAACGTTAACAGATATTTTTACTTTGCGCATACCTGCATTATGCCATGCAGCCATTTGCCGACACGATTCAAGCATAATCCAATCGCCAAGCTCTAATATTAAATTCGACTCTTCTGCTATTGGAATAAATTCTGAAGGAGGGATCATACCTTCAACTGGGTGGTCCCAGCGTGTAAGCGCTTCAAAATAATCAATCATACAATCTTCAACATGTACAATTGGCTGAAAAGATAAGTAAAAATCTTTACACGCGAGCGCTAAACGCAATTCTTCGAGTAAATAATGGTAACGGCGCATTTTGTTACCCATTTCTGGCGAGTAAACTTTAAATATTCCCTTACCATCACTCTTAGCTCTGTACATAGCAACATCAGCTAATTGTAAAAGTGCTTGTGGGGTTGACGCACTTTCTGGGTAAGCAGCAATACCAATACTAGCACTAATTTTTACTATTTTATTGCCAAGCACAAAGTCTTTTTCAAGCTCACTTAACACGTGCTTCGCAATGTCAACAACTCTGTCGCTATCATCAAGTAGTTCTATAAATATGGAGAATTCATCTCCACCTAATCTTGATAAGTTTTGCTCTAATTGATTAGCGCTATTAATATTACTTAACTTATGGTGACGTAAAACATTTGCAAGTCGACTGGCCACTTGAACTAATATTTCATCACCAAAACTGTGGCCAAACGAATCATTTACTTGTTTAAAGCCATCCAAGTCGATAAATAGAAGCGCACATTTGAGATCTTCCTGATTAGCATGATTTATTTGTCTGTCTATGTGTTCAATATATGCATGGCGGTCAATTAACAGCGTCAGTTTATCTTGACAAATACTTGTTTGAGTTTGTTTTACATAATTAACTACGTGTGAATTTAAGCTATTTATAGATTGGCTTAAGCTGCTTACACCTAATGGGTTCTCTGCCGGTTTAACTTGTAAATTAAATGCAGTAAGTAAGCTGTTGGCTTGGCGATTGAGCTCCGCTATTTGATTTTTATAATGACGTTTTCTACGTTCTCTACGTAAATAGATACCTGAGCCAAATATCAATATACATAAAAATAAAAAGTTCATGGGTGATGAGAGCGTCATCATGATTAACTTATTAGAATCAGCGGCTACAAATTGGGTATCAGTGGTTTTAATAAGTAAAAAATCAGCTGTTGGCTGCTCAATTATATAATGGCCATTTAAAATGGGATTATACCAAGGAGCCATATCAAGGGAGGTATTCGTGATCTCGAAACTTCGTATATCAATATTAGTCTGAAATAGATTTATACGGTTGATCTGATTAGTTAACTCTATGTTTATGCAGAAACAAAATAGAACTATGATTAAGAAAATAAAACCGAGCGGCTTAAGTTTATTCATAAAAAAAATCCATCTATTTTGCTTCTCCTATCAAACCTATTACCAAAAGCGGATTATATCGCTTGCATTTAGTACTACGCAAGCATTGATATAATCCTAAGCCATTAGAATAACAAAAAATTGTAACGATAATGGATTAACTAACTATATCTACATATAGTATAGATGGGATTAATAAAAATAAACAAAAACGTTTCAATTGTTTAAAATTTAATACATGCCGTCAATAAGCTCTATAATTTTTTCTTCCGCATTAATCTATGCCTCACCACTACAGCTTTAAGTACTTATATTTACTCAACCTTAATCTCATTTGCTCCGCTGTCGTACATCATTTAAAAATTATTCTTGCGCATTATGCATTGCTACTCAAACTAGTAGGAATTATCGCTAATAAAATTATTATTAATATTTAAAGCTGCCATGCATAGCTAACTTTTGTAAATAAGGTACGTTGATCTCGCTCAATATTTTTAAGAGAATCGTCTTGGTAACCTCTATCTGAGTAACCCAAATAAAACAGTGTTTGCGCATTAATTTTATATGAGTAAACAAGCTGACTACCATAGTCTTTGTTAATTTGGCTAACTTGATAAAAGTAGGCATTTTCGTCTCTATCAATATCTTCAAATTGTAAAATAAGCTTAAGAATTGAACGCATACTAAATTTATAATGAAGCCTAAAATCAACTAAGTTAGCTGTAAATACACGCTCCCCTTGTGGGTTATCTAATTGGCTGTAGTTATGTTTTACATCGAGCTGCCAATGGTCGTTAATGTCCCACACCATTTGGGTTTGGGTGTCAAACGCATCGCCTAATTGCTCATTTGCATAATCAATGCGGCTAGCGTATTCAACATATAATGATAACTTTAAATCTTTAGTGGGTTTAAAGCCCGTATAAATGTAACCAATATTTTGATTATAAAAATTGTCATTATAATTTTCATAACGGTGTACTAAACCAATTTCAAAAATAGATTGTTTTTGACCTTTAAAACTCAAAAAGCCTTCGTATTCTTCTTCAAGTAAGTCGCCATTTTGTGCCCACGTTTTATCCCAGTCAGCTTCGTATGACCATGAGGTAAGTAAATCAGATTCATCTCTGTACCATGTTTGTCCGCCACCAAAGCCTACTTTTTCATAATCGACTTTAGCTTGATAACCTAAATCAGTGCGGTAGTCCTGCCCAATATTTTCATAAGATGCAAATAATTTGTAATCACGTTTATCGCGGGTAAGTTCTAGAGCATAAGCTTCATCTGATTGAGTTTGAGATAAGTTATAGTTTTGAATTAAAAATTCAGAGTTACGAGTATCAGCAGATGACACTTGATACAAAAGAGTATCCGATTGATTAAACCAGTAGCTACCATCCACTGATAATACAGTGTTGTGATAGTCATCACTTTCTCTGTACGTGCTTGAAATACCAATAGTACCTTGCTGACCTAAGTCATATTGATAACGCCCTGCGGCTGCATTCGTTTTTTCGTTTAAGCTTGCAAAGCCAGAGCCCTGATTCGTTGGCAGTAAAATATTACTATTGTCGTCATCAGCTAGCATTAGCGCATAACTATGATCGCCCGTTTTACCCGTCAGCTTTGCACCTAAAGTAGGCTCTGCAATTGTACGTGTATATAAAAGCTCAAATAAACTACTTTTAAAGTAAGAAGCACCATCTAAAAAGAAAGGACGTTTTTCAGCGTAATAAATTGAAAAGGTTGTATTTACATCAAGCTCTAAAGAGTCAGTTTCTACTTGCGAAAAATCAGGATTAATTGTCGCGTTTAAAACAGCATCTTTTGTTAAACCCCAGCGTAAATCTAAGCCCACTTCAGTATCTATATCACCCTTATCCCAATCACCTGGCAACGCAGATTTATTATCGTTACGCAGTGTTGTTAATGTAGGTGTTAATTGGATATTTTTACTTGATTCAATGTCACTAAAGCCAACTAACTTATCAAACTGGCAAAGGCTGCATTTCACATTTCTATCAAACCCCATATTTGATAGCTGATATAGCACATCACGTTGGTAGTTTCTCATTACAGAAAAACCCCACGTTAGCTCATTTTTATTTTCAGGAAAACGCAGTGCTTTAAAAGGAATACGCATTTCAACAACATAACCTTTGTCGTTAATTTGTCCTGCGCTATCCCAAATAGCATTCCATGAGGTATCAGAGCTCCAGCCATCGGTGTCGGTCATTCGTATATCGCCTTGCGCGCCCAGCGGGTTAACATGGAATTCATAACCACTGCGTTCATCATTAAATGTATCAATAACAAGAATAACGACGTCGTCTTCCCATAGCGTATCGCGGTCACGAAGTGATGCACGAATTTGCTCAGGGTTAGGATCCTCAGCAATAAAACCAACATATAAGTTAGTGCCATCTTCGTAAATAAAGGCATCAGTTTTTACAGGAGGTGTGCCTTTTTCGTTAGGCTCATCTTGGTAGAGTAAAGATATACGTGTTGCATTTTGCCAGTGCGCTTCATCCATAACACCATCAACGGTGATATTTGAATTAATACGGGACAAGGATACTTGCTGTTTTTTAGCCGCTACATCAAGGCTTGAAAGTAATAAAGCAAAACTTAAAAATAGGAAGGTAAACTTTTTTATTATAGTTATAAAGTACTGCATAAACATCCATTTAGACTGTAATTACTCATAAGGAGCAACTTAAGCTGAGGATTGTAATTTATCCAGGTACATTTGTTAATACTTTGAAATAAAAAATTAACTATTTAATGATAAAGGAGTAACTAATTGTTATGTATTATGTTTCGAGTAGTTTAAGCTTATCGTCTATGCCATTCCATACATCAGCGTCCTCTGGTGCAGGTTTAACCTCTGTAATGCGCGGCCAGACCAGTGCAAGTTCAGCATTTAATTCAGTAAACTCTTTTTGAGACTCTGGTAGCTCATCTTCTTGGTATATCGCATCAGCTGAACACTCAGGGACACATAAGCCACAATCGATACAATCAATCGGGCTAATTGCTAAAAAATTAGGGCCTTCAAAAAATGCATCTGCTGGGCACACTGATACGCAATCGGTGTACTTACATTTTATACAATTTTCGGTGACAACAAACGCCATACTATTTTAATACCTAAGATTTTGAACAACAGTTGTGGATCATACCCATCCACCCCAAAAATACAATAAATAAGTGCCATATCAGGCTATTTTAACGTAAAATGCGCGCCTAATGTTTGCACACTCGTTGTGCACTGCATCCCCTTATTGTGAGCGGTAATAATACCCCGCTATGACACCTAAAAGAGATATAAATGATACGTTTAACCGAAATAAAGCTGCCACTTGATCATGACGAAGACGCTATTGGTCAAGCAATTGTAAATAAACTAAAAATCCAACCTGAACAATTGCACAGTTTTAATGTGTTTAAACGTGGTTATGATGCACGTAAAAAATCAGCTATTTTACTTATTTATACACTCGATATAGAAGTTGATAACGAAGCCGAGCTACTCGCAGCATTTGAAAAAGACCAGCATGTAAAAGTAGCACCAGACACAAGTTATAAATTTGTAGCCCATGCTAACAATAATATCAAAGAGCGCCCTGTCGTGATTGGTTTTGGTCCTTGTGGTTTATTTGCGGGCTTATTACTTGCTCAAATGGGCTTTAAACCCATTATATTAGAGCGCGGTAAAGAAGTACGTGAACGTACAAAAGACACGTTTGGCTTTTGGCGTAAACGCACACTTAATACAGAATCAAATGTACAATTTGGTGAAGGTGGCGCAGGTACATTCTCAGACGGTAAGTTATACAGCCAAGTAAAAGATCCAAAGCATTATGGCCGAAAAGTCATTACTGAATTTGTAGAAGCAGGCGCACCCGATGAAATTTTATACGTAAGTAAGCCACACATTGGTACGTTTAAACTTGTCACCATGATTGAAAAAATGCGCGCTCGTATAATAAAGCTTGGCGGCGAAATTCGCTTTAGCACACGTGTTGACGATATTCATTTAGACGACGGGCAAGTAACAGGTTTAACGCTTTCAAATGGCGAGCAGCTAAACACTCGCCATGTTGTATTAGCCGTTGGCCACAGCGCACGTGACACGTTTGATATGATCCACAAAAAAGGGATTTATGTTGAAGCAAAGCCATTCTCAGTCGGTTTTAGAATCGAACATAAACAATCAATGATCGATGAATGTCGTTTTGGCACAAATGCAGGAAACCCAATTTTAGGCTCTGCCGATTATAAACTTGTTCATCACTGCGACAATGGCCGCACCGTTTACAGCTTTTGTATGTGCCCAGGTGGCACAGTAGTCGCTGCAACCTCTGAAGAGGGCCGCGTTGTTACCAACGGTATGAGTCAATATTCACGAAGTGAGCGCAACGCTAACAGCGCTATTGTGGTAGGTATATCACCAGAGCAAGATTTCCCTGGTAATCCACTTGCTGGAATAGACTTACAACGCAAACTTGAAGAGCAAGCGTATGAGCTTGGTGGTAGCAACTACGATGCACCAGCACAGTTAATTGGAGATTTCTTAAAAGGTAAATCATCTGCAGACTTAGGTGAAGTACAACCCTCTTACACTCCTGGTATTAAGTTAACTGACTTGAGTAAAGTGTTACCACAATTTGCAATTGATGCCCTTCGCGAAGCGATACCAGCGTTTAATAAACAAATTCGTGGCTTTTCAACTAACGACGGTTTATTAACCGGTGTTGAAACACGTACTTCGTCGCCTATTAGTATTAAGCGTGATAAAACATTCCAAAGTATTAACACCAAAGGGCTTTACCCTGCAGGTGAAGGCGCAGGTTACGCTGGCGGTATTTTATCAGCGGGTATTGATGGTATTAAAGCAGCTGAAGCGGTCGCACTGTCTATGTTAGAAAACGCTTAAACCTCTTTTTTAAGCTGTTTATCGAAAAGCCTCACTTTGTGAGGTTTTTTTGTGCTAAATATATAGAAAATAATAACACCTCAAGCACCTCAACAATGATCAAAACATTTACCTTTTCGTTGCTTAGTGTATTAGCAATTTTTAACGCTAAAGCACAAGAGCTAAAAACCATCGATGAAATCCACAGTGCATATAAAAATAATTCTATTAATGCACAGCAACTCACCCAAAATTATATAGACCGAATTAATAAACTTAACCCACAATACAATGCAGTTATTAGTATTGAGCCTACAGCTATTGCTCAAGCTAAAACGTTAGATGAACTTGCCGCCAAAGGCACTTGGGCAGGTCCATTACACGGAATACCTGTACTTCTTAAAGATAATATAGAAACGAAGGGCACACTTCCCACAACGGCTGGCTCTTTAGCACTTAAAAATAACGTTACTGATAATGATGCTTTTGTTGTTAAACAACTACGTAATGCGGGCGCTATAATTTTAGGCAAAGCTAATTTAAGTGAATGGGCAAATTTTCGTTCATCCTATTCATCGTCAGGCTGGAGTGCCGTAGGCGGACAAACACATAATGCGCACGATGTAACACGTAATCCATGTGGTTCTAGTGCAGGCTCTGCTGTTGCAGTAGCACTTAACTTTGCGCCCATAGCATTAGGGACTGAAACAGACGGTTCAATTACGTGCCCTGCCTCAGTAAATGGAGTTTATGCAATAAAACCGAGTATGGGCCAAGTATCACGCTCAGGCGTTATACCTCTTTCAAGTAGCCAAGATTCAGTAGGGCCGATGGCGCATTCACTTAAAGATTCGCTACTGGTTTTATCTGTTTTGCAAGGTGAGGACTCTCTTGATACGACAACTACAGGGTTTGAATTAAAAACAGGTAATCTAAAATCAAAATCATCACTTATTATAGGTGCGCTACCTAGCGATAAATTTACAATTGAAACGCAGCGCCTTTATGCCAAGCAGTTACAAGCATTAAAACAGGCTGGGCACACTATTATTAATGTAGATATTACTGACAACTTAGATACGCTATTTGTTGATGAATACTATATTTTACTTTACGACTTCAAAGCCGAAATTAATCACTACCTCGCAAGCACTCCAGCACAAGTGGCTGTAAAAAGCCTAAAAGCACTTATTAATTTTAATATTCAAAATAAAAATACAGAAATGCCCCACTTTGAGCAAGACATCCTAGTTCAATCTCAGGCTATTGATTTAACTAACAAACAAAAATACCAAGAGACTAAAGAACGCTATCGCACTTTAGCAACGACAGCCATTGTTAATGTATATAAAAACAACAAGCTTGATATTGTTATAGCGCCTACAGTATCACCCGCCTGGAAGACAGACTTAGTTAATGGTGATAATTTTAATGGTAGTAGTAGTTCGTTATCTGCTATTGCAGGCACAACGCACATAACTCTGCCGGTAGGCAAAGTAAGTGGTTTACCAGTTGGTTTGTCCATAATAGCAAATAAAGAGGGCGAGCAAGCGGCTTATGTATACGCAAATATTATTGATGAGGTGTTATCATCAGGCACAAAAAAACCTGAGTAAACTCAGGTTTTTTTAAACTAAACGGCGTTAACTATGACTTTTTAAGTGACAGTTTTTCGCCTTTTAAGCTTTTACGAACGCTTGAAATACGTGAGCGATTTACTGCTCTCGCTTCACCGGTTGCTTGTCCTGATAACTTGTTAGAACGTGTACGGCGTAAATGCGCTGGTTTTTTACCAATTTTATCAATTAGTACTTCACGGTTACTTACTTCGTAACCTTCTAAATATACACGTTTGATTTTTTGACCGATTAACGTTTCAATTTCAAACAAAGTGTTTTCTTCTTCGCGGCTAACAAATGAGATTGCTTGACCTTGGCGACCAGCACGACCTGTACGGCCAATGCGGTGAACGTAATCTTCTGCAAGCCAAGGTAAATCAATATTAATTACACGAGGTAAACCATCAATATCAATACCGCGAGCAGCCACTTCTGTAGCTACTAATACACGTACTTTGCCTTCTTTAAATTCACGTAAAGCACGACGACGGTTACCTTGAGATTTGTCACCGTGGCAAACGCCTGCCGGAATACCATCAAGGTTAAGCTCTTTAACAAGCTCGTCAGCCGTTTCTTTCATGTTTACGAAGACAAGCACTTGTTGCCAGTTTTTCTTACCAATCAATTCAGAAAGTAGTTCTTGCTTACGACGTTCTTCAACAGGGTAAACAACATGCTCAACAGTACTTGCTGTACTGTTAGTTTGATCAACACGCACTATTTCAGCTTGTTTTAATACTTTAGATGCAAATTGTTTAATTGCTGCAGGGAAAGTAGCAGAGAAAAGTAAAATCTGGCGCTCTTCTGCACAGCTTTTAATCACGTTTTGCATGTCTTCAATAAAGCCCATATCAAGCATACGGTCAGCTTCATCAAGAACAAGGTGCTTAACACTTGCAAGGCTTAAGTTACCTAAACGAATATGATCAAATAAACGACCTGGGGTTGCAACAACAATATCAACACCTTCTTTTAAAGCGTTTGCTTGGCCGGCGGTACTAACACCACCAAATAAACTAACAACTTTAAGTGATGTATGCTTTGCAAAATCTCTAAAATTATTTGCAATTTGTTCTGCAAGTTCACGCGTTGGAGCAAGTACTAACGCATGAGGTGCATTCGTTGTGCTGAGTTCAGACTCAACCAATTTTTGGATGATAGGTAAAGCAAACGCGGCAGTTTTGCCGGTACCAGTTTGTGCACTGGCTAAAACGTCTTTACCTTTACGAACAGCAGGGATTGCTGCGCGCTGAATGGGCGTAAGAGTGTGATAGTTAAGTTCGTCCAACGCCTGGATGATTTCAGGAGCGAAACTAAAAGATTTAAAATTCATGCTGTATAACCTACGGCCACATTATCAAGGGTCGCAAATTATACAGCAAAAACGAGTCAACAGTTAGCTTTAAACTGGATTAAAAGCTAAAAATTAGTTTGTTAAGTCATTAAAATATTGATTATCAACTCAAGAAAGCGTTAATACCTCATTTTGTTTTAATAACTGTGCTTTACCACCGACAACTTCACGTTCGTTAAGCTCATTTATTAATGGCAAACCTACTTTTTGTTGCTCATCACTAAGCGGTAAATACGGTAATCTAAATACTGGATTTACTGCACCTGTCATCATCATCGCAGTGTTAATAGCAATAGGGTTTGGCTCACAGAACAACCAGCTCATTAATGGTTGTAATGACGTATTTAACTCATCATTTTTAGTATCCATTAATTGGCGAAACAACCCAGGAATAAGGTTAGAAGTAACCGAAATAACACCGTGAGCTTTGTGTACATGACGAGCATCATGTGCTTCATCGTCGTTACCCGACCAACACGCAATGCCTTGCTGCTCATACTGTGCAATGCGCTCATTGCCGCCACATTCTTTAATACCAATTAGGTTCGAGTGCTGTGCTAATGGTTCAATAATATCAGGTGTTAGGTCTTGACCTGTGCGACCGGCTACGTTGTAAATAAAGGCAGGTCCAATATCAAGTACGCGTTTAAAGTGCTCTTTAACACCCGCGATTGACGTACGTCCGTAATATGGGTTAATTTGCAGTGCTGCATCCATACCGCTGGCAAAGCCATATTTAGTTGCTTTAATCGCTTCACGGGTGTTGTTACTACCGGTATTACCAACAATAATCAGTTTGTCACCATATTTGTTTGCACTGTGCGCTATAAGCATTAAATGCTCTTCCCAGTTCATTAACTGGCCTTCGCCTGTTGTGCCACCGACTACAATGCCATCAACGCCCGCTGCAATTTGTATTTCTACGAGTTCATCGTACTTTGCGAGATCAATTTCACCGTTTGCTAAATATGGCGTTTTAATAGCTGTAATAAGGCTTGCTTGTTTAATTTTCTCTAGGGTGCGCATAAAAAATCATTATTTATAAAACTTGCGCTATTTGTAACATAATTGCGGGTACTTTTGGAGGTGTAAGCCTACATTTAATTATAAAATCTCTTGTATTATTAAGTTTGGTAATACAAAATGAATAACTGTATATATAAACAGTGTTTTATTTTTAACGATACCAGAGGCTTTATGCGTTTATCTGACTACTTAGCAACTCATTTTTATAACACCGATGAACTGTGCCAAGCATTAAATATAGATGCAGATACACTTTTAGCTTGGCAAGAGCGAAGTGTTTTCCCAAAACCAAGTTACTGTATTAAAAGCCAACTTAGCTGCAGCTCATATTCGGGTTTGTATGAATGCGAAGAATATGACGACTATTACCCGCGCGGCTGTGTTAATTGGGGGCAAGGTCTTTTAAAACAAAAAATAGAATCATCAAGCCACGCTTTTAATTATTTTGCACAGCAATATACTGCAAGCCTAACTAAGCTCGCTCAGCAAGGATTTACGTTTAGCGAAGAGCTATTTGGCTGTGAAATAGACGAGCACTTACAGCAAGTTTGGCAACAGTTTTTATGCAGTAAGTACGGTGTACTTACTCAAAATGGATTAATAGACGAAATAGTCTCGGTAGATATTGGCAGGCTATTAGTTGACGACATTACAGAACTGCGCAGTAAAGCGAGTTTAAACCAAGAAGAAAGAGCACTACTACACCCCGCCATGAAGCTTTTAAACAAAGCGTTAGGGCATGGCGCAGATCATGAAAAACAACACACTTTGCGCACCCGTTACATAGATGCGCTTATTTTAAAATACGATTTATCTATTAAATAGCGTTTAAATTTACTTTGATAAAAACGTAGTGCTAACAGACCCTAAGTCTTCGTAACTAACCGTGGTTAACTGATCTGTATTAAGCTCAACCACGCCACAGTAAGAACCAGTTATAAACACTTGCCCTGCTTTTAAGTTAATTCCCTTTGCTGATAAGTAATTAACAGCCCAATAAAGAGGAAGCTGCGCAAGTTCTGCAGGGTGCACACCTGCCAAGTTTAACTCCAGCTCAGCTTGCTTAACATTGATATTTACAGTACTTGCGTTATACGCTTTGGCTTTATCTATTTGTGGGCCTAAATACACGCCTTGATTAGATAGGCCATCGGCCAGTTTTTCAATGTGAGTGCTTGGAGTGTTTTCATCAAACCTTTTTTGAATAAGCTCAAGTGCTAAATGGGCGCTGGCAAATGCAGTATCTACGTCTTCATTTGTATAGGTTTTATTACTTGGTAAATCGCTTTGTAAAATAAATGCAATTTCTGGTTCTATCAGCGCTTTGTTATTTGTTGTATACAGTGGGCAATTTTCAGCTTGTTTTATAGGTGCATGTAAAAGAGGCGCTAATATAATTGAGCCATCATCTAAAGGCAGCATACACTTCCAGCCATATACAGTTTGATCATTTAAATAAATCATCAACTTTTGTACTTCAATCGCATCGTCAGTCGAGTCTAGTACTAACTCTTTAGGAAAGTTTGAACGCGCTGGGTTTTCTTCTCTTTGTGCTAATAAGTGAGTAGCAATTAGTTTTAGCTGTATTGAGTTGTTCACATAAATCTCTTTAAAATACGTTACTGGTTAAGCAGTAAATAGGAAGGGTTACATTATTCATATATTAGTTTAGGCATTGGAACATCATGTTAAATGCCTATAATTAAAATTGTATTTAAAACAAAACGTGGTAATTATTTAAGTATCAATAGATTTAAGCGATCGTAAAAACAGCCCTAAGCCACCAAACGCTAAAATTATAATAACAATCAAATCAAACGACGTCATAGTTCGCATACTAAATCGAACACTCGATATAACACCAAATATGAGTGCGGTTAACGAGCCAAGAGATAGCACCCAGCCTAAAATGTTTTTAGAATTATAAAAAATCAGACTCACACCAAAAATAAACGGGATCATAACCATGCCGCCTGTAACGCCAAAGCCACCTAAAGCATTAACACTATAAATGCGAGAACTTAGTCCAAAATTAGAGGTCACCGAAATTGCGTTTAGCAGCATATAAAAGCCGCCGCACATCATAATTAAACCAATAAAAAAATGCCCAATACCACCAGAGCTTCCACCCGCACCTTTCATTATTAATTATTCCTTTTATGTTTTTGACTTAATTGTTTTAGATGGTAATTGCTCGAGTATTAACATTGACCGCAATCTACATAATCAATCAGTGCACACGCGAAAATACTTATCGCGTAATTACATGCCAAATAACATAAAACCAAGATAAAAAACCGTGCAAAATTGCCCATAACACAGACTCATTAGCACTCCATGAAATAGCAATTGCTAGGGCCGTACCAAAAGAGACTCCATATTTTACTATTTCATTTCTTGAGTTTCTCATTAGTTATATTCCTAATTTTTAACTTATACCAATCTGCTTATATATGGGGTCTATTTAACGTTAAGAAAATTACGCTAGAACTAGGCAAAAATTTTTATATCTAGTTGTTCTAAATAAAAAATTTTTAACGACGTTATAGTGCAATTTAATTCGTTAAATTGATCAAAGATTTATGCAGGTTGGTATTATTAGCTGCTTGATTTGCTTACTAAAACTGACAGCTCTTTACCATCAACATTAATACTTGCTTCTTTGCCTAGTTCAACAACTAAAGAGGGAGCCATATGTTTTCCACCTAGTTTTAGGTCAGTTGCTAAACTAACAGTAGAATCATCAATTGGCGTTACTGTAAGAGCAAAACTATACGAATTATCAACTGAAACTGACGCCTCTTCATTTGAATTGACTACTAAAGTAGGTGAGCCAATTAAGTTTTTATTATCATAAAATTTAGCATTCACTACAAAACTATCATTAGCTTGTGCAAATGAGGCAAAGCCTAACAACGCTATTATTGCGATTAATTTTTTCATTATTATCTCTATATAAATTATACAGTTTAAAGCTGTTAAGGCTTTATTGGCTGTGATTTTTTAGCTAGCAATTTACCAGCTAATGATTAAAAACTTATGTTTTAGCTCTGATGACATAACCAACGCCCAGCGAACTAATATAGAACAACACTCCAAATACACTAATATCAATGAGTAGCTTTAGAATGTCAAAAGTATCTGTAAACACAAGATACTCAAAAGCAAATAAGTGAAATATGACTTTTGATCCGAAATACGCAGCTAATAAAGGGATTACAAAAATAAGGATAGATTGATTAGATTTATTAATTTCCATACCCATGTCTCCATTATTAGTTTAATTAACTCAGCTCTAAAAATATAACACACAAAAAATATATAAATAGTTTGCTATTTTGAGTCTCTTATTCAGTACCACTCGAACTATTTACGGCTGACTAAAATGCCATGTTATATTTCTATAATTTACACCAGAGAACTTTAATGTAAACAACAAATTAAATAGGCTATTTATTAGAGTGGGTTGTGATAGCAAAACGACTCTTAATAAAGTTATGAACCTCTTTTGATTTCGAAGCACTACGAATGCGAATTAACAAAAAAGAGTCCTAATAGGTTTCATTGATATTGGCGAAGTTGGGTATTTAGGCAGGTTGGAGTGTAAGAATAAAAGGTGATGTAAGATAACAGCACCTATTTGAGTATTTACTTTATGATATATAATTTAGCTAAGTATTTTAATACGTACCATAATAGGCACTATAAAAAGAATTTAACCAATTGATTTATATACATCAATACTACTATTGGTTAAAAGCCCAGTAACTTGCGTACCAAATGCTTTAAAGTGTGGCTCGTTTTTATGCGCTTCAAAGTGCTCGTCAGACGCCCACTGTTCGCTAACAACATAATCGGTATGTTCATCATCACTTTTTACAGATAGTTCATAACGTAAGCACCCTACTTCTTGGCGCGATGACTTTTGTAAGTTTTCAAGTGCTGTAAGCATCACATCTGCATCAATATTTTTGCACGACAGTGCCGCTATAACCGTTAACATGTGTATTCCTTTTAAAAGTTAAGGTGTAGATAATCTACACCTTAAAATATTTAGTTTAACTTTGCGTTTGAGGTAAGTTTACTGATCCCACTGCGGCGCAAAGTCTGGTGTTGCTTGGCGGTCGCCACAATCAAGACCATCAATGCGGGCTATGTCTTCATCATCTAACTTAACGTGGTCGTTAAAGTTATCTTCTAAGTTTTTGCGCTTAGTTGATGATGGAATTGTCGTCATGCCGCTTGCGTTAACCCATGCTAAAACAACTTGTGCTGGACTTGCATCGTGCTTTTTAGCAATGTCGATAATGGTTTGATCTTTAAGTACTTTGCCTACTACAAATGGCATGTACGCTGTCACGTGTATATCGTGCTGAGCACAAAATGCACGCAATTTAGTATTAGTTAAATATGGGTGAACCTCAACCTGATTGGTAAATATTTCACGCGAGTCAAGTGTTTGCATTGCTTCATTTAAGTTTGCAATGGTGAAGTTTGATACACCAATGTGCTTAGTTAAACCAAGCTGCTTCGCTTTTAGTAATTCAGTGAGGTATTCACTCATTGGCTCGTCGTTAGCAGGCGATGGCCAATGAACTAGCAGTAAGTCGACCGAATCAACTTGTAGCTTTTCAAGTGACTTTTTAACGCTTGGGATAAAGTCGCTTTTATTTAATTTGTTATTCCACACTTTGGTGGTTAAGAATATTTCACTGCGCGGAATATTACTATCTTTTATGGCTTGACCTACTTGCTCTTCGTTGCCATAAATTTGTGCGGTATCAATATGGCGAAACCCAACTTCGAGTGCCATTTTTACTGAGTTATAGGCAGTGTCGCCCTCTAAGCGGAATGTTCCCATACCTAGTTCTGGCATTTCTATTACACGTTTTGTCATGGTTTATCCTTATAAAATAATCGGTTTTGAAATACAAACTTTTAAAAGTTTTACGAAATACACCTTTTACTTCTTATTACGACTGTCACTTAAAAATCTATGACCTCATAACATGTATGAGGTCATTAATTTTAGTTTCAAGGTTAGGGTCTGTTAATCTTTAGAGATTACATTTGCAGCAGTGTATTTGGTATTTAGGCAAGGCAGAGCCTATGCAGTGTGGTTGTTCCACATTAATAGGCGATAACGCAGCATAAATGCCAAATACGCGCTGCCTGTAGGTTCTTCCTAGGGTGGATTTACTCTTTGTCCCTCGATTTTTACTTAGCCCACTAGTTTACAAACCTCGCTCCGTGATTAAATCATCCCTAGATTGAACAAATTTAATCCTAAAAGGTCAACAGACCCTGCTAAGGCTTTATGCTTGCTGAATTTCACGTTTATCAAGCATACCGCTGTAGCGTGTAACACCAAGTGCTAAAACAGAGATAACGGCGCCTATCCATGCTGTATCTTGCAGGGTCATGTTCTCTACTACGCTACCGCCAATAATTGAGCCAAGTGCAATACCAATATTAAATGCGGCTATGTTTAAACCTGATGCAACATCTACCGCATTGGGCGTGTGCTTTTGCGCTTGCTTTACTACATAAAGTTGCAAGCCTGGCACATTACCAAAAGCAAATGCGCCCCATACTAAAATAGTAAGTACAGCAGCAATTTTTGATTCCATCGTAAAAGTAAATATCATTAAAATAATACTCAAAGCGCTGAATATAATGCTCAGTGCGCTAATTGGGCCGCGTTTGTCGGCCAACTTTCCACCCCAAATATTACCTACCGCTACCGATACACCGTAAACAAGCATTATTAAGGCAATAGCCGAAGGCGCAAAACCTGTTTGTTGCTCTAAAATAGGTGCTAAATAAGTAAACGCTGTAAACGTGCCGCCATAGCCCAATATCGTCATTAAATACACCAGTAATAAACGCGGTTTTACGATTACTTGTAGTTGCTCTTTAAACGTCGCTGGTATTGATTGTTTTAAATTTTTTGGCACTAAAATAGAGCTGCCGATTAATGCAATTAAACCTAATACCGACACAACTAAAAACGTTGCACGCCAACCAAAGTGTTGTCCAATCCATGTACCTAGTGGCACACCAGTTACGAGTGCTACAGTAAGCCCGGTAAACATAATGGCTATTGCACTGGCTTCTTTGTCTTTGCTTACTAGACTTGTGGCAATCATCGATCCGATTGAAAAAAACACACCATGGGCAAGCCCCGTTAAAATGCGCGCAAGTATTAATGTTTCGTAACTTGGCGCTTGCCATGCAAGTAAGTTACCTAAAACAAATAAGCCCATTAAGCTTATTAGTACCACTTTACGATTCCAACGACCCGTTAAAGCCGTTAGCACCGGCGCACCGATGGCAACGCCAACCGCATATAAACTTACAAGCAAACCTGCTGAAGGTAGGCTTACGCCTAAGTCGTTTGCAATGGTGGGTACTAATCCCACTATTACAAACTCAGTTGTTCCGATTGCAAATGCGCTTAAGGTAAGCGCCCACAAAGCCAATGGCATAGTTATATCCTCATTAATATTTGAAGAATGTAGTTTGGCTAAAATATCGTTTGCAAAAAATAGCATTAGTGACAAAATACTTTTGTTAATAATGCAAAGATGGTGTTGGTATACTTATGGCAGTTCATTCAAAAACTGAAGATTTAGAAACGTTTATAACGGTAGTAGATTGCGGAAGCTTTTCCGGGGCGGCTAACTTGCTCGATCAGCAGGTGGCTAAAGTGTCGCGAGCTGTATCACGCCTTGAAAATACACTGCAATGTACTTTGCTAAACAGAACAACACGCCGGTTAGAGCTTACCGAAGAAGGCCATACTTTTATAAAATTTGCACGCGAAGGGTTAAATACGCTTTATACCGGTGAAGAAGCCATAAAGCTTTTAAAACAAGCGCCAAGTGGCAAGCTGCGAATAGATGCGGCAAGCCCTTTTGTATTGCACCAACTTACACCTTTAATTGGCGAATTTGCCAAGCAATACCCCCACATAACGCTTGATATAACCTCACACGACAGCATTATTGATTTACTTGAACATAAAACCGATTTAGCCATACGCATTGGTGATTTAAAAGACTCAAATTTACATGCTCGTAAACTTGGCAGCAGCCAGTTACGTATTGTAGCCAGCCCAGAATATATAAAAAACAACGCAACAATTACGCAAATAGATGACTTACAAAATCACAAGATAATTGGTTTTAGTGACTCCCCTAAATTAAACACTTGGCCGTTAGTAAAGCCCGCTTTATTTACGTTTTCGCTTAGCGCAAGCAGCGGCGAAACAGTGCGGCAACTATGTATTGCAAACCAAGGCGTTGCGCTACTTTCTCACTTTATGATTGGCAATGATCTAAAAACAGGTAAATTAGTTGAAGTGTTACCCAGTGCAGTTAGCTCACCTAATAACCGAGAAATTATACAAGCCGTGTATTATAAAAATAGTGCGGTATCGTCTCGCATTACAGCGTTTTTAGATTTTATAAAGCCCAGGCTTAGTTTATAAATTTTGGGCATTGATGTGCTTATCAAATATTTCACATTATTTTTTGACGCTTTTTAATAATCAAAAAGTATAAATAATAAAAGTCGCAATTAAAGGTATTAATCAAAATGGATTCTTTAACGCAGGTAGCATTAGGTAGTGCTGTAGGTTATGCGGTATTAGGCAATAAAATAGGTCGAAAAGCCGTTTTATGGGGAGCAATTTTAGGCACACTTCCTGATTTAGATGTATTTTTGCCTTATGGTGGCTCTGTAGAAGCATTTACTTACCACCGTAGCTTTAGCCATTCGTTATTAATACATTTATTAATTAGTCCGCTCATTGTATGGCTAATATTAAAAATACACGCGGGAATGCAAATTTATAAAGTGCGCTGGTTTTGGCTAGTATTTTTAAGTTTATCTACACATGCCATATTAGACAGCCTAACGGTATACGGTACACAATTACTTTGGCCTTTTACTGAGTACCCCTTTGCGGTTTCTAGTGTGTTTATTATTGACCCCGCTTACACGCTTCCTTTATTAATTGGCGTAATATGTACGCTAATACCCAAAATACAAGCAGCAACGGCTTATTGTATAAATGCAGCGGCCTTAGTTTTAAGTAGTCTATATTTATTTTGTGCTTTAATTTTAAAAGTAAGTATTGATGACAAGGTAAAAACAGCACTCAACAACAGGCAAATACCAGTAAATGCGTATATTAGTACGCCTGCCCCGCTAACCACTTTGCTGTGGCGTATTGTTGTGATGTCTGACGGACAATACTACGAAGGTTATGCATCAGTATTTGACGTGCCCAACGATGTTACATTAACGCCTTATCAAACAACGCCTTCATTGTTAAATAATATTAGCGATGAATGGGCTATAAAGCGCTTGGAGTGGTTTACTAAAGGGTTTTATTCGGTGCGTCAACAGCAAAGCAGTATTGTACTTTCTGATTTACGTATGGGCATGGAATGCAACTATGTGTTTAATTTTGTAGTGGGTCAAAAAAATGATTCAGAGGTGAGCATTGGTAACTTTGAAAAAATAAGTCAAAGACCAAACTTAAGCAATCTTCATAAAATATGGGACAGGATTTGGCAACCAAATGTGTCTTTAGCATCACCCTCTGCAAAAAATGACTGCAATAGCCAATAGCTACCTATTATAAGATTCGTACTAGCATGAGGAAGTTAAGTGAAGTTCAAACAGCAATTAAACTAAATAGCTCACTAAAGTGGTTGCTGCTTTTTTTGCTGATACATTGCAACATCAGCATCTTGAATCATATCCTCAACCGATTTACCTGTATCGTATTTAAAGTGTGTTACCCCTACACTGTAATCAATTTTGTATGGCTTATTTAAGGTATTATTGGCATGCGCAATTGCATCCGCAAACCTTTGTAAAACAAACTCAGCTTTTGTTTCATCTAAATCACTTAGCATTACTACAAACTCATCTCCGCCAAGTCTGCCTATTACTTCACAATCACAAAATGAACTAAGCATAATTTGCGCAAATTTATTCAATACAAAATCGCCTTCGTGGTGTCCATAAACATCATTAATTTGTTTAAACTTATTAAGATCAAACAATATAAACGACATTGATACTTTGTTTCGTCTACATACATTTAGCGTATGCTCAGCAAGGTTCAAAAAGCCACGCCGGTTAGAGATTCTTGTTAACTCGTCAAT
This sequence comes from Pseudoalteromonas sp. SG45-1, assembly GCF_014164135.1. NCBI lineage: Bacteria > Pseudomonadati > Pseudomonadota > Gammaproteobacteria > Alteromonadales > Pseudoalteromonadaceae > Pseudoalteromonas > Pseudoalteromonas sp. SG45-1. The sequence goes on along the minus strand of NZ_JACJEP010000020.1, from coordinate 9,742 downwards.
TGTAGCTAGTTGAATTGATTGAATCTCTTGCTCAACCAATGTGCCTAAATCTCTTAGTAATTGTTTTTCTTCATCATTAAGGTGTCTAGGTTTATTATCGGCAAGGCATAAAGTGCCTATAATAACCCCTTGCCTTAATTTTAAAGGAAAGCCTGCATAAAAGCGTACCTTAGGATCGCCTGCAACAAAAGGGTTATCATAAAACCTTTTATCTTGGGCTGTATCTGGGATTATTAAGAGCTCGTCTTGATTTATGGTATGGCCACAAAATGAGGTTTCGCGAGGAAGCTCAGGCGCATCAAGCCCCTGCCTAGATTTAAACCATTGGCGGTCTTCGTCAATTAAAGTAACCAATGAAATAGAAACATTAAACATACGCTTGGCAATACGAGTAACACGATCAAAGCGCTCTTCATGCGACGTATCTAGAATTTTTAATGTTTTTAACGCATGTAATCGCTCTGCTTCGTTACTTGGGATCTCAGGTTTAATCATTAAAGCTCAATTAATTTTAAGTGTTTTATGAATTACGAAATGGGAGCGAATATTTTCGAGTATATAACCCATAAACTTATTTAAATTATAAACAGTCTGTCTATTAAAACTAGAACATTACCTTAAAATAGCAATAAATACTTATGAATATCAGTAAGTCGTACCTAAATAAAGATAAGATTAAATCCGCAAAAAATTATGATGAAAACAGGTGGGAGTAGTGGTTGATACAACATTACTACTTTCTAGTTAAAAAGTAGTAGTGGCTATTTAGTTTTATTTAAATAACCACTGGATTTGGCATACTTACAAAAATAAACACTTTAATTTTGGTGCTCATATTGTCCACGGTAAACTTCAAATACTTTTAAAACAGTATGTTGCTCTTTAGTTAGGTTATCAAACCAAGTATCAAACAGCTCATCATCTTCTTGCTCACTAAGTGCCATATACCTTGCTAGTAACTCTACAATATCATTGTGGTTGCAGGTTAACGGATTTACTTGTTGCGCCAAGGTACTGTGGTCGCGCTCTCTTAGGGTTTCCATCACCCCTTGGTCAATTTGTTCTTGTTGTTGTGTTGCGTCACTCATACATAACCTCTGTAATAACTTTATAACCGTATTTGTTAACGTTTTAACTCTTAAATATAGTTATAACAGCCTAAACGCCAATAGCCAGCATTTTTAATTCAAGTGCTTATTTTTTGATTTATTTGCACAAATAGCCAGCAATTACGCCCCTTTTGGGGAGCATTTAAATAATTTGCAATGAGAGAATAAATACGTTAAATTAAAATGATACATTATCACATATCATTTATTGAGGCGTATTATGAAACCAAATATTCATCCTGATTACCAAGTGGTTGCTTTTCACGATACTGCTGCCGATTCTTACTTTATTATTGGCTCAACCATTAAAACAAGCCGCACAGTAGAAATAGACGGTAATACTTATCCATATGTACCTATTGACGTATCAAGTGACTCACATCCATTTTATACAGGCAAGCAAAAAACTGTTGCTACAGATGGCCGTGTTGCACAGTTTAACCGTCGTTTTAAAAGTTTATCGACTGTTAAAAAGGAAAAGGTATGAAAGTATTGAGTTCCCTAAAAAGTGCGAAGCAACGCCCGGGGTGTCAAATTGTAAAACGCAAAGGTCGTGTATTTGTAATTTGCAAAAACAACCCACGCTTTAAAGCAGTACAAGGAATGAAAAAGAAATAAGTTAAGCCGTGGGGCACTATACATAATTAGGTAGCCTGTTAAAGCTACCTAATTTAGGGAGGATTATTTTACCACTACTGAAAACTCTGGCACTGCCTGAATTACTTTTTTTACCGTACAGGTATTAACGGCTGCAATAAGCGCCTTTTTATATTTATCAGGAAAACCGTCTGGTAGGTTAATCTCAATTGAAAATAACTTTTTACCGTTATCATCTACATTTTCATTATTTTGAGTAAGCGTCATACCTTGCGTTGAAATATCACGCTGCTCACAAAATTTACGTGCATAAAAACCTGCACATAAAACCATACTTACTAAAAAGTAATCAAACGGTTCTGGATGCTCTGCGTTGCCACCAGCGTTTACACTTTGATCGCTGATTACTTCTAGGTCGCCAAATTTAGCGCTTTGCTTTTGGCCTTCTAACATTGAAACTGAAATTTCCATTGTGTTTCCTTATATTTATTGCTGCAGATACTTTTAACGCAGTTAGCTTAAAAGTAGCGACTAAAGATACATATAGTTTAGGTTTATGAACCGAACAGTAATTCAAAGAACCCTGGAGGCTCATGTAGCTCATGATATTTTTTACGTAAATTATCTATATTTTTTAACGGTTCTTTTGCCGCACTTAGCCCCTGCTCGTTCGCTGCTTTTTTTGCAAGCTCAGCCTGAGCAATCACTTTATCAAGGCCCTGCAATGACTGCTCAGGCTTTTTGTAGAACTTACCTGTTTTACTTACTTTTACTAGTTCTATAAATTCGTCAATCGCAGTATTAAATTCACTAAGTTGAGTTGCCTGTACTGCTTGTTTATACGCAAGGCCCGTATTTTTCATATTTATTTCAAGATCGACAGGTTCCTCGGCTAAAACCAATGAGCTAAATAATAACGCAATATTTAATAAGAAATATTTCATGAACAACCTTATGAATGAAAGACGCCTAATTGTATCAATTAAAGTAAAAAAAGTAACTCTACTGCTTGAACTTTGGAAGCTATCTGTAAAGCCCCTTTACAGTTTGTATTAGCGGTAAAAGACAGAACTTAATCTTGAATTTATGAAAATAAATTATCAAGCTAACCCTATACGATATAAACCTCAAAAGTAACAAAACAATCCCCAAAAACACAACTATAAAACCATGAAAATAAACATATAAATATTTATACTTTTAAAAATCAATAAGTAAAAAACAATAAAAAAGACAAACAAGATACAAAATATAAACACATTGCCAATAGAGCAAACAAGAAGTTAACCGAAACATTTTAAACCATTGTTTTAACTACATTTTAACAACCCACTTGTCTTCTTTATTTGTAGGTTCAGCGATAATCCATTGCCTAAAAAACTGCAAGTGTTAAATCTGGGTGCGCAATGTAAATTTTGTATACAAATAATTACTAACATGAATTTTATATTGCACTTAAGTTTAAAAAAACAACTAATTCATCTAGGGGATAATATGAAATCTTATAACCAGCTCTCAAGCGGCATAAAAACAGCTCTCTGTTTAAGTGCAATTGGTTTGGCGCATACTTCTATTGCAGCAGATGCTGAGGATACAAAAATAGAACGAGTTGAAGTAACAGGTTCAAAAATCAGCCGAGTTGGTGCAATTGCGCCTGCACCTGTAACTGTAATTACTGGTGAACAACTTCTTAATACTGGTGCAGTGAATATCGGTGAAGCGTTAAATAAACTACCAGCACTAGGTAACACATATTCTTTAGCAAACTCAGGCCGCTTTATTGGTACTGCAGGTCTAAATATTCTTGATTTACGTAACATGGGTACTGACCGTACGCTTGTACTTGTAAATGGTAAACGCCATGTTTCGAGCTCAGCAGGCTCACAATCTGTTGACACTAATACTATACCAAGCGTATGGGTTGAGCGTGTAGAAATTGTAACAGGCGGTGCATCTGCTGTTTACGGTGCTGATGCTGTAACAGGTGTTGTTAACTTTATTTTAAAAGATAATATTGAAGGTTTAGACTTTACTGTAACTAAAGGCGTTTCAGATTTAAGTGATTACAACAATGAAAAGGCAACCTTTTCATATGGTAAGAACTTTGATGATGGCCGTGGTAATGCTGCATTTGCAGTTGAATACTCAGCTCAAGACTCTTTAAATGCGTTAGATCACCCTTGGACTGATGGTTCATACTCAAGTCTACGTAACCAAGCCCAAAACGATTCTAATAAAGACGACCCTAATTTTCCTGATAAGATTTATACGCCAAATGCTGGTTACTACGCAATTAATAACGCAGGCGTATTTAGCCTAGGTAATGGTTATGTAAATACATTTAATGCAGATGGCTCTCATCGTGACATTTATACTGGTGACAACGTTGACGGTCTTCTATGTGCAGATTGTGATTCGTTTAACCTAGCCCAGTTTGACGAGATACAACCAAAATTCGAACGTTACAATGTTAACTTTAAAGTTAACTATGATGTAACAGACGATTTAAATGCTTATTTTGAAGCCAAATACGTAAACAGTGAAGGTGAAAGCATTGGCCAACCCGCATTTTTCTTTGGCGATCCACGTAATACCATACAAATTGATAACGCATATTTAGACCCAAGTGTTAAGAAGCTTATGGTAGAAGCTAACGATGGTGAAGGCGTAGAATCAATAAATGTACTTCGTATGATGACTGATTTAGGTCGTCGCATTGAAAACAATACACGCGAAACAACACGATTTGTAGCTGGCCTTAAAGGTACGGTCTTTAGTGATTGGGATTTAGATGCATCTATTGTACGTGGTAAAACAGAATTAGAACGCGTCAATGGCGCGAATATGATTCTTGAAAATTACTCTAACGCACTTGATGCGGTAGATGATGGCAATGGTAATATTGTATGTAGAAGTGAAGCAGCACAAGCTGAAGGCTGTGTTCCTGTAAATATTATGGGCTTTGGTGCGCCAAGTGATGAAGCAATTGACTACATTAATACTGTTTCTACAGGTACATCTGAAATCACTCAAACTGTAGTATCTGCTTCTTTGGCCAATGGTGGATTATTTGAATTACCTGCAGGTTATGTAGGTATGGCTTTTGGTGTTGAATACCGTAAAGAAGAAAGTGAAACAAAAGAGCCAAATAATGCTGAAGGCACATTCTTTAATGCACTTGGTGAAGACAAAGGCGACTTTGATGTAAGTGAAATTTTTACAGAAGTATCAATTCCACTACTTTCTGATATGCCATTTGTTCAAGACTTAGTGCTGGATGCAGCTGTACGCTACGCTGATTACAGCACAATTGGCGATGCAACTAGCTGGAAATTAGGGCTTGATTGGACTCTAAACGATGAGCTTCGTTTTCGTTTAACACAATCAGAAGCGCTAAGAGCGCCAAATATTGGTGAAATTTTTGGTGCACCGAGCCAAACTTTCTACAGTGTCGACGATCCTTGTCAAGCTGATAACTTAAATGATTTACAAAACAGTAGTACACGCCGTGCCAACTGTGCTGCATTAGGTGTGCCAGAAGGTTTTGATTCTGACTATGATTCACAAACACTTGAAGGTTTACAAAGCGGTAACCGAGATGTGAAGGGTGAAGAATCTACAAGTACTACTATTGGTCTAGTTTACCAACCAGAGTTTATTGAAAACGCAACACTTACTATCGATTACTGGAAAATTGAGCTTGAAGATGCAATCTCGACTATCAGTGCGCAAGATATCCTAGATCGTTGTGTTGATAGCGGCTCAGGTATTTCAAATCAATATTGTAGTCTTATTACACGTGATGCAAACAGTGAGATTTCGTTAATTCAAAACTCAGTGCTTAATGTGTCAGGTCAAGAAGCATCTGGTGTTGACTTTGAATTAGGTTACGACTTTGATGCGCTTGAAGGTAGCTTTAAAACACGCTTTATTGGTACATATTTGATTGAGCGTAAAGAGTTCCCATTCCAAGATGAGCCTAGCGACTACATTGAATATGCGGGCGTTACAGGTGAAGCGCAATGGCAAGCTAACTTAAATATAGAATACAGCTACGAAAACTTATACACATCTTTGAGCACTCGTTATATCGAAGAAGTAAGCTTATACACAGATCAAGATTTAAGCGATAACCCCAATCCAAATAGTTTAACTACTTTTGGTACATACATAATTACTGACATGACAGTCGGTTATAACTTTGATAACGGTGTTGGCTTAAAAGTGGGTGTAGATAACCTATTCAATCGTGAGTTACCTTATGGTACACGTGGTGATGGTAGCGGAAGTGCTAGCTACGATAATATAGGGCGTTTTGGTTACATTACTTTTTCATATAAAATGTAAGTTTTATTGTTAATAAAAGGCCCATAAACTGGGCCTTTTTACTTTTCAAAGATGAAATTTACTCATTTTATATTTATTAGCAACAAAAATAGCGTATTTTAAATTACTTCACGACAACATGAAATTACATAAATAAAACATTAAAGACTAATAAACCTTCTATTAAAATTTATTAATTAACTAACCTTCTCCTAAAAAATTAATATGAAAGCCATAAAAAAGTTCATTATTAACACTCAAATGAAAACAAAAAACACTACATGATAATGAAAAGTGCATAGACAATAAAAAAACCTTATTTTTAGTTACAAACTCATATCAAATAATTAAAATTATAAATGTAAAAAACGCAACAAACTGAACTTTATAAAAATTGATACAGAAATAACTCATTTGAATCCATCAAGTTACCTCTCTTCTATTACTGGTTTCCCCGTGCAATAATCGCCGACCTCATAAAAAAGTTATAGGTTTTTATCTAATACAGACTGTATTAAGTAAAAATAAATATTGTATTAAATTACTATAAAATGTCCTTTGGGAAACACATGAAACGTCATAATTTACTTTCTACTAGCATTAAATGTGCATTAATTACTGCTGCTGCAACAGCAAGTAACTCTGTGCTTGCACAAGATGAGCAAGCAACAAAAATTGAACGCGTTGAAGTAACGGGTTCACGTATTTTACGTGAAGGTGCTATTGCACCTGCACCAGTAACAGTTATAAGTGGCGAGCAGCTAATTAATACAGGCGCTGTAAACATTGGTGAAGCGCTAAACAATTTGCCAGCACTTGGCAATACATATTCTATGGCTAACTCAGGCCGTTTTATTGGTACTGCTGGTTTAAATATTCTTGATTTACGTAACATGGGTACAGACCGTACCTTAGTACTTGTAAATGGTAAGCGTCATGTATCAAGCTCTGCAGGTTCTCAAGCTGTGGATACCAATACTATTCCAAGTGTATGGGTCGAGCGTGTAGAAATTATCACTGGTGGTGCATCCGCTGTATATGGAGCTGACGCGGTAACAGGTGTTGTAAACTTTATATTAAAAGACAACATTGAAGGTATGGATTTTAGTGTTACCCGAGGTTTTGCCGATTTAAACAGCTACAACAACGAAAAAGCGACGTTCTCGTACGGCTCTAATTTTGATAACGGCCGTGGTAATGCAGCTTTTGCTATTGAGTACTCTGGCCAAGATTCATTAAATGCACTTGACCACCCTTGGACTAGTACTTCGTTTAGTAGTTTACGTAATCAAGCCCAAACAGATGCAAACAAAGATAGCGCAGCCTTCCCTGACAAAATCTTAACACCTAATGCTGGTTATTACGCAATTAATAACGCCGGTGTTTATGCACTTGAAGATGGATATACTAATAGCTTTAACGCCGACAGTAGCGCTCGCGACTTATACATAGGTGATAATGTAGATGGCTTGTCATGTGCAAACTGTGATTCGTTTAATCTTGGTCAATTTGAAGAGATTCAACCTGAGTTCGAGCGCTACAACGTAAACTTTAAAGTTAACTACGATGTTACCGACGACTTAAATGTCTACTTTGATGCAAAATACGTAAACAGCCAAGGCGAAAGCATAGGCCAACCTGCATTTTTCTTTTTCGACAGCGACAATAGCATTAAAATCGACAACCCTTACCTAGACCCAGCCATCAAAGCACGTATGGAAGAGGAAGGTGTTGATTCGATCATGGTTAACCGCATGATGACCGACCTTGGCCGCCGCATTGAAAACAATACGCGTGAAACAACGCGCTTTGTTACCGGCTTAAAAGGGACTGTATTTGAAGATTGGGAATTAGATACATCAGTTGTTTATGGCCAAACTGATCTTGAGCGTGAAAACGGCGCTAACATGATTTTAGCCAACTACTTTAATGCACTTGATGCCGTTGAAGATACAAATGGTAACGTAGTATGTCGTAGTGCTGCTGCACAAGCTGACGGATGTGTGCCTGTAAACATTATGGGTTTTGGCGCACCATCTCAACAAGCTATTGATTACATAAATACAGTATCAGTTGGTACCTCAACAATTAAGCAAACGGTTGTTTCTGGCTCACTTGCTAATGGCGCTATTTTTGAATTACCAGCAGGCTATGTAGGTGTTGCATTTGGTGCCGAGTACCGTAAAGAAGAAAGCGAAACAAAAGAGCCAGATAACGCAGAAGGTACTTTCTTTAACGCACTGGGCGAAGATAAAGGCTCGTTCAACGTACGCGAAGTATTTTTTGAAGCGACGATCCCAATTTCAACTGATTTGCCGCTTATTCAAGATTTAGTATTTGACACTGCAGTACGTCATGCTGACTACAGTACTATTGGCGAAGCAACTAGCTGGAAACTTGGTCTTGATTGGACTGTAAATGATGAGCTACGTGTACGTGTAACACAATCTGCAGCACTTCGTGCGCCAAACATTAGTGAAGTATTTGGTGCACCGAGTCAAACTTTCTACAATGTAGACGACCCGTGTCGTGCTGAAAACTTAGGTGACTTATCAAACGGTGCAACACGTACTGCAAACTGTGCCGCATTAGGCGTAGCGAGTGACTTTAATTCAGATTACGATTCAGCCTCTTTAGATGGTTTAAGCAGTGGTAACCGCGATGTTAAAGGCGAAGAGTCAACAAGTACAACTGTAGGCATTGTTTACCAACCAGAGTTTTTAGAAAACGCGCTACTTACTATTGATTACTGGGAAATTGAACTTGAAGATGCAATTGACACAATTAACGCGCAAGACATTCTTGATCGCTGTGTTGATAGCGCAACAGGTATAAACAATCAGTACTGTAACTTAATTACACGTAATGCTAATGGTGAAATTACTTTAATACAAAACTCTGTATTAAATGTTGCTGGCCAAAAAGCATCAGGGATAGATTTTGAACTAGGTTACGACTTTGACGCGCTTGAAGGTAGCTTCAAAACCCGCTTAATTGGTACTTACTTAATTGAACGTAAAGATTACCCGTTCCAAGACGACCCTAGTAACTACATTGAATACGCTGGTACTACAGGTGAAGCTAAGTGGCAAACTAACTTATCTGTAAGCTATGTTATGGATAACTTTTTCTCAACAGTTGAAACACGCTTTTTAAGTGAAGTAGATTTATATACAAATGTTGAGCTTGAAAATAACCCGAACCCAAGTAATCAAATGTCTTACGGTAAATACTTTATTACCGATATGACTGTTGGTTACAACTTCGATAGTGGCTTAGGCGTTAAAGTAGGTGTTGATAATCTATTTAATCGTAAACTTCCGTACGGTTCACGTGGTACAAGCGCGGGTAGCGCAAGTTACGATAACATTGGCCGCTTTGGCTACATTAACTTAAGCTACAGCTTATAATTAATAAAATAACTTATTAGGGCGTGTTGATCATTGGTGGGTGAATTTGCAGCAGTATGTTTGGTTTTTAGGCAAGGCAGAGCCTATGTAGTGTGGTTATTCCCCATAAATAGGCGATAACGCAGCATAAATACCAAACATGCGCTGCCCGAAGGGTTCTTTCTAGGGGCGATTAACTCTTTGTTGCCTACATGGATGTAGGTAAGGGGCGTGAGCAGGACGCGGAAGCTTTGCTCGGTTTTTACTTATTCTTACATGGATGTAAGCCAGTAGGGTAACGCAGGAGCAGTTACCGAGCCC
>NZ_JACJEP010000001.1:492034-518536 GCF_014164135.1 Pseudoalteromonas sp. SG45-1 | reverse complement strand
GAAAATTACGCTAGAACTAGGCAAAAATTTTTGTATCTAGTTGTTCTAAATAAAAAATTTTTAACGACGTTATAGTGCAATTTAATTCGTTAAATTGATCAAAGATTTATGCAGGTTGGTATAATTACTGGTGGCAGTGTCGCAAGACATTGCCGCTGTAACGGTATTGATAAGTAAAATACAAAGTGGAATAAATCATTTTTGTAAATGTTAACTAATTATAGTTAAAAAAAAGCAAGCCAGGTGGCTTGCTTTTAGCGTTTTTAAATACACACACTTATAGACTCGATTTAACTATAACCTTTAAAATCTATAGCTTGCGCCAAATGTAATACGGCGGTCTGTAATACCTTGGAAACAAAGTAAAGCACCTTCGTTTACACAAGACTGGCTAACTTCTGACTCAGTTAAGTTAACGGCTTCAATACCGATATTTAGCTGATCGTTCACATCATAACTTATGCTGGCATTAAGCTGCCCTCTGTCTTCTTGTACAACAGGGAAACCCCATGGGAAGCTTGAAGTGCTACCAAAGTCAGTTGAACGGTACCCTTCGCGCCACGTGTAACGCGCTCGAGCAGATAGACCGTATTTCTCATAGTAAAATGTGATGTTATATGCGTTTTCTGACAGATCAATGAGTGATTGCTTAGCACTGATGTCTGCATCCGGGTTACCGGTTGTTAATGCAAAAACAGCATTTGCACGACTCGTTGCGGTGTCAAATGATTCACCACCAGAAAATTCTTGATAGGTGTAGTTAGCAACAACACCAAAACCTGATGCCCAGCCTAGCTCTTTTTCAAAATTTGATAAGTCGTATTGAGCTGCAAGCTCGATGCCTTGCTGTGTTGTTTCGCCAGAATCATTAATAGTAGTTTGTGTTGGTACACATAACCCTACACCAGCATCTGGGCCAAATACGTTTATGTCAGCAATTGGGTTAAATATGCCGCCGCCTTCACATTCAGGACCATTTGTATCGCGAAAGCCTGTGCTTGGGTCTTCAAATGGGTCAACTTGCTGTGTAACGTGCAAATCGCTACGTGTTTTATGAAAGTACCCCACACTTAATAAAGCAGCGGGTGCAAAATACCAATCAGTGGATATATCGAAAGAGGTTACTTCTTCTGGCTCTAAGCCTGAGTTACCTATTGAAACTGCACTATTAGGGCTGGTGCCAAACGTAACGGATGTAGATAGGTCATCAAAATCTGGGCGTCTGATATCTTTTGACCAACCTAGACGAACAATCACATCTTCACTTACATTCGCGGCTAAATTAAATCGTGGTAAAAAGAAATCGTAATCACCTTTTGACGTTACTTGAGTCACCAGTTCGTTGCCACTTCCATCTTGAGTAACAGAGTTACCTAGCGATGTAACTTCAGTCTCTAAATAACGTAAGCCAAAGTTACCGCGAAACATGCCATACTCAAAATTAGCTTGTGCATATAAGGCATGTGTTTCTTCTTCAATATCAAAAAACGCATTTACTTGAGACGTTGGTGAACTTATTGGACCACGATCAGAACCCGTTATAGCATTATTAGCTTCAATCGCTTGGTTAAGTGCTGCTAATACAGCTTGTGGATCAGAGGATGCAAGCTCTGGGTTTATAAGTAAGAAATCACGAATATAAAGTGCTCGCCCATCACCATCATTAAAGTTATCTGGGCCCGCTGTTAATAATTGTGCAAATAAATCACCCGTTGGACTATCAGCCATATTTCTTAAACCAACGTTAGAGCGAACTTGATCCGACATACTGCTCGTTTTGCTGTAGCGGTAGCCAAAATCGACTGACGTTATTACATCATCTAAGTAATATGTAAAATCTGTACGAAACGCATCTTCTGTATTTTCTGACTCATCTTGCCCTTGGTTTACGTCACGTAGAACAACATTTGCAGGGTCGAGTAATTGAGCCATTGTTGGTGCGTTTGCCTCCCCCGTTGCAATACCAAATGTAAGTGCATCACCTGTAAGATCATACTCAAAAGGAGTACCGTTTTCATTTGACGAATTAGTAGCGACATTTGGATTTATAAAATTAAGCGTTGTATTAAAGCTTGGTGTAGTTGAATCAGAACGAGAGGTTGAGGCTTCAACACTTGCAAATAATCTATCGCCTTGCCATTCGCCCCCTATTCTAAATATTTTGCTTTTTGTTATGCGTGAATTAGTATCACTAGAAAAACGTAAATTAGGATCGCCACCACCGTCTTCAACCGGAATAACGCCTCTTACGGCCGCTTGTATGCTGCCTAGGTTTTGTCCGTCAAGTGAACCAAAATTAACTGTTTCAAATTCACTCGGTATTGATACATTTCTAAGATCACTTAGGCCAGATGCTTGTACTCTTGAGCTTTCTTGGCGGCGCTCTTGATCGTTAACAACTGCATCAAAAAAGAATTTTATATTATCGTTTGGTGCATATTCAAATGTACCTGCGAAGTTTTTTGTCTCGTATTCGTAATTATCGTAATCTTGAATTAAAAATTGTACTGGTAGAAAATCAAACGATTGTGCGCTTGCAGCACCACTATCAGCGGCTACCGAATTATCTCTATCTGCGCGAGGACGAAATGCGGTTACGTCTTGCTCACTGTAACTACCACTAAATACAACACCAAACTTACCGCCAGAATCAAGCTCCCAGTTATCACCCCAAGCACCCGATACCCTAGGAGTAACACCATCTGTTGATAAGCTACTATCTTCACCTTGAACTCTAATTGAGCCTAGAGTTTCATTTAACTGTAACGGGCGAATTGTTTTAAGGTTTATTGTTGCGCCCACAGAGCCTTCGATTGTTTTTGCTTCAGGTGACTTAATTACTTCTACACCGGAGATGATTGCAGCTGATACATCTTCAAAACTAATGCCACTTCGCCCAGACCCAGAGCCAACTGTTGATACGCCGTTCACTTCTGTACGATTAGCATTGGTACCACGAATTTGAACGCCCGTACCTACCCCTGCTTCACGGGTAATTTGAATACCCGTTACATTTTCAAGTACTTCTGCGAGGTTTTGATCTGGTAGCTTACCAATATCGACAGCCTCAATAATCTCAACAAGGCTATCTGCTGAACGCTTTTGTGCAAGCGCATTTGTAAGCGATTGTCGAATGCCTGAAACCTCAATAACCTCAAGATCGTCTGCAGCTTTTTTTGGAGCTTCTTGCGCCTGTGTGGACAAAGACATACCAAGTGCGGTTGCCGATATAACTGCCAGTGTAATTTTAGATAACTTGTGACTCATAGTTTTTTTCCTGTGTGTGTGAAATGCTATGTTTAACCAGCTACTTTATTGTTTTTATTAAAAGCCCTTAATTACTACAAACCCTTAACTTTATATTTACACCCAACCATAAAAAGGTCAACCTTTTGGTAATGAATTTAGATTAAATATTATGCAATATGTTATTACCAAAATAGAAAAACCTACCTAACCTTTAAATTAAAATCATAAAGTAGATTTTAAGTTCATGTTATTTATTGATTTTAAATTTAATTAGAAATTGAGCTATCAATTACAAGGGTTAAAAGAGTTAGTGTTTTAAAAATGAAATAATTTAGGCAAGAGAAACCGATGATGTTGTACGCACTTAATAAATGGCATTATTGGTTAACCAATTTTTTTTCAGTCAAGAAGCGTTATTAGAAAGCGAACTGTGTTGAGTACTATTTATTAGCGTTATTGAAAATATAAAATTGAAGAATTTAGGGATCAAAAAAAGGCGGTAAAACCGCCTTTTTAATGAGATTTAATGTTTAACTATTATTACAGCTTGTAGCTTAAACCTAAGAATAAGCGTGGGCCGTAGTCATTCACTTCACCTAAGTTTCCTTCAACAAAGAAATCTTGTGATTTAGGTGCGCTGAACAAGTTAATTGCTTCTGCTTTAACTCTAAAGTGCTCATCAATTTTGTATGATGCGCGCATTTCCCATACGCCTACAGAATCAACATAACGAAGTCGAGTACCATTTGTAGTATATGGTTGGAAATACTCACTACGATATTTGTAAATAACGGCAGTATCAAACCCACCAATTTGGTAGTACAGCTGGCTGCTAAATACATGCTTTGAGAAGCCAGGTACTGAAGCTGACTCAACAATACCGTCAGTTAATTGTGTAGTATTACCGTCTACATCAGTAACAAACGTATCGCCGTATAAGCTATCTTGGAACTCAAAGTCAGTGTCTGCATAGTTGTAACCAAATTTCATACCGATGCCATTATCCCAGTGGTAAGAAAATGAAGCTTCAAGACCTAATATTTCACTGTCCTCGTCTGACGTAACAGAGTTGGTGATTGGTAGTGAAACTGTTTCACCGGCAACAGTAAAATCTTCAATTACGGTTTGTTGTTGAAAACCGCCATTGAACTGTTTGTAGTATAAGCTTAACGCTAAGATTGAATCTTCGTTAGGGTACCATTCAAACGCAGCGTCGTAGTTCCAAGACATAAGTGGTTGAGTGTCTGGATTACCAGAACCATTTACACCCACTAATAAATCGCTGATTGATGTTGCTGTACCTTCTGTATCTTCTTGGAATGTACGGCTATAACCTAAATTAGATGGATTTGCGCGTGACATACCACGGTATATACCTGCTCGGAATAAAATATCTTCGCTGTAATCAATAACTAGGTTAAAGCTTGGTAAATACTTAGTGTAATCGCCACCACTTTTTATTTTATCCAGTGAACCGTTATCAGACTCAACTAGAGACAGTACACCGGTATCACTTGTTACAACATCAAAGCTATTTCTAAAACCAATCGAAGTTACATCTGTGTCTACAATACGAAGACCAAAGTTACCGCGAATGAATTTGCCAAACATTTCAGTATCGTAGTTAGCCATTAAGTACACTGATGTTGTTTTTTCTGTTACATCAATTGTACCTGCATTTTCATATTCAACTTCTGGGTAAGCAAACACACCATCAGCGTTAGAACCAGCTACAGCTTGTGAGAAACATACGTTGTCGTATGTAGCCCATGATGAACCTGTACCGCTAGCTACAACGTTACCGTCGCTATCAATATTTGTTACGATATCACCATCAGATACACTCGATAAAAAGCCTGATTCAGGGAAATCGATTTGACAACCTTGTAATACGTCAAGCGCTTCAGTACCAGAGTCTAGTGTAAATTCGTTTCTTGAACCGTTACCTTGGCTACCACCATACTGTAGGAAGGTCATTTCAGATGTTCTAATACCACCTTGAATACTTGTAAAAACGTTGCCATCTAGCGCATAGTCAAAATCTAGTCGCGCTGATATAACTTCGTTTTCACGAACATTTTCACGGTCAAGTCGTGTTCTTAGGCTATCTGTAAAGTTTGAAATATCTGTTACGTCAAAATCTGTCAGTGTGAAATGAGGAATTTCATCGCCCATATCCCAAGAAAAGAAATTGCGACCTGATGTTCTACCACGGTTAGATATTTGAAGTTCTTCACGTTCAGTTTTTGAATACGCTAAATCTAAGTCAACAGTTAATCTATCGGTAACTGTATGTTCTATATTTATGCCGTAACCTTGGTAGTTTTCTTCACGAGAAAATTGCTCACCCGCTGATTCAATACGCTCTTCACCTTCCCAATGTAAAATACCGCCTACATCGTTAGTTACAAGTGTTGGACCGGTTACACCTGGTGTTGCACGTTTTTGTAAAAAGATTAAATCGTGGCGTGCTTCTTGTTGTGTTCTATCTGAAATTTGTGCATCAAAGTTAACATCCCAATCAGCTGACGGTTGGTATTGCAGTGCAAAAAATACTGCATCACGTTCATCTGATGTCTCGTTTTGGCGAAAGCTTCGGCTACTGCCAGTCCAAGCATACGGAGTACCATCACTTACTGCTTTACCTGTTTCTGGATCGATTTCTGTATCGTAACCTTGGTTGCTACTGCCATTAACTTGGTCTTCACAGTCGCCTGCGCTGCTACGATAAAAACCTTCATTGGTATTAGTCGGATCGTTTAAACACGCCCACAATGAAGAACCTGATGGGCTAGAACTTCTGTATTCAGCCTCTGGTTGACTAATTTCTTGGCGCTGCACACCAAAAGACACACCAACGGCTTGGCCGTTATCAAATTCAAACTGATCAACATAACTAAACGTGCCACGGTAACCCGCGTCACTTTGCAGCGAGTTATCTACATTACCTTCGTCTGGGTTGTAATTTAATTTAACCTCAGCTGATACACGTTGTTTGCCAAAATCAAGTGGAGTTATAGTTTCAAGTGCAATAACACCTGCAACACCACCTTCAATCATTGAGGCATCTTGCGTTTTATATATCGCTACTTTTTTTACAAGTTCAGAAGGGAACTGCGAAAAGTTAACTGAGCGGTCACCACTACCATTAGTCGCTTCACGACCATTAATGTGTGTTGCACTTAAAAATGGACCAAGACCACGGATAGTGATTTCTGTAGCACCACCGTTTTCACGGTGAGATGCAGCACCTGTAATTGATTCTAGTGCTTCACCGATAGACAGTGCTGGTAAATCACCAATATCTTCAGATGACAGGCCATCAACTACCGTTGTTGCTTCACGTTTAATTGCTATTTGATCTTGTATCGTTCTACGTGTACCTGTAACACTAATTATTTCAACGTCTTCTTCAACTTCTGTCGCTTTTCCCTGATCTTCCTGTGCGCTTGCTGTAAATACGCAAGAACTTGCCATACCTGCGATGACCGCTGTTCTTACCCATTTTGCAACTGGGCGCATTGCAAACTGCCCTGTTGTAGAATTATTGTTATCTCGTGACTTCAACGACATTTGAATTCTCCGCTGGTTGTTGTTGTGTGATTTTAGTGTGTTAGCTTGTTATGCTGATGTATATTTTATGTGACCTTTGGCATTAATATACTTAAACCCATCACGATGATCAACCAATTTGACGTTTTAATATTACCATAAGGTATACCAATTTTAACTTAACGGCATTACCAGTAGGTCAGGCAGGTTTTTTATTAGAATATAAACAGCTCTAAACTAGTCGATAAATGAGTTATGTAGGTTGAGAAAAGTGTGGTGATTATTAATAAATAATAAAAAAGCCCCAAATTTGGGGCTTTTAAAAGTTAACTGATTATTTGGTTACTTAATCGTTTTGTATTTTCCATGTAGATCCAACACCTACTTCAGATGATTGAATATAATGAAGACCTTTAGCACCTGCCTCTGCCTGAAGGCCTGCAGGGTCAGTTTCTAATAACGTACTTGCTGCTGTAACGTACTCAAGCACTTCTTTACCGTTAGTTGCTGGGTCTTGGTCAATTGCACCATCAGTATCGAATGCGCCATTACCATTTAGTTTTCTGATTTCAACCCAGTCACCGCTTGCATCGCCTGATACTCGACTATCCATATAACCAAAGTTGTTACTTAGCACCGAACTATCATGATTAATTAAGTCACAGTCATATTCAAAAGCATGGTCACTATCAAGTGTATTTGGGTAAAATAGGCCTTGAGTTTTAGCACTGCTGCTTATTGTATCTGCGTCTGTTTGATCACCTAAACCGTTTGCAATTAAATTTCCATTAAAGTTTATAACAAACGCATTTTTGGTCAGCCCATAGAGTACCGGCGCATTCGCTGCGGTTAACTCATCACAATCACTTGTTGGTGCTTTAGAGCCTATTTCCGTACTAAATACAATAGGTTGCTGTGAGTTCAAAACCGTATTGTTTGTTACATTTAGTGTAAAGTCGCCAGCGCTATCAAGTACAGCTTGGTTACCCGAGTTTGGCACACCGCCATCAGCTTGTGAAAATGGGTTAGCTGTAAATACAATACCGCCCGCTTCTTTATTACCAGAACGAATACCAGCAATGTAGTTGTTACTCACAGTGTGACCAAGTGGTGTGATCAATACCCCAGCAGGTCTGTCGCTTGAGCTTGCAATATCTGTAGTACGAATAATGATGTTGTCTGTAACACTATTAAATCCACCATCTTCTAATGAAATACCACCATTAGGATTTATGATTGTATTGCCTTTGATGGTTGCGCCAGAAGTTTGTACACGCATTAAACGACGACCCGTTACAAAGTTTTCTACGCGGTTATACTGAATAGTAAAGTTTGCGTTATCAGCTGCACCACTACCCGTTGTACTACCTGCATTAATTAAGTATAAACTTGATTGATCAAAGTTTGGATTATCACTGTCACTAAATAAATTATATTGAATAACGTGATCAGAGCTTGATGATGATATTTTTATCACAGACCCTTTTTCTGCTACATTTCGATTAGAGAATGTATTTCGCTCAACCAACGCACTTTGACCTTTTATCATCAGCCAATGGTATTCAGAGTTATTGAGTGTCGCTTCTTCTCCATCCATCGTGTTTTGCGAAAAAGTAAAGTTATCCCCTTCTGAGTAAATAACAGCACCTTCTTCGGTTTCACAAAATGCACCCGCTTTAGTATCTATATTCTTAAAGGTAAGCCCTGTTAACCCAGCGCCATCTACTCCAGCAGCTACATGCACACATACTTCACCACTAAGTACAGGAGTTTGACCTTCTACAGCGCGAAGCGTTACTGCACTGGTTAATAAAATTGCGTCCATATCAGCATAAACACCCGTGTTTAAACCAATAACATCACCGTCAGCTAAACCGCCACTTATAGCACCAAGGAGTGCTTCAGGGCTACTAACTAATTGTGTGTAAACCAATGTATCAAGTGAGTTTGTAACCTCACTCGCAAAGCCATCATTATCTGTATACGTGGCTTTTACTGACATTATTGAGCCAGCGTAATCAGAAGGCGTAAATGTTTTACTATTGCTCCCAGCTATTTCAACGCCATCAGCAGACCAAGTATAAGTAACGTTAGCCTCTTCAACGCCGTTGTTATCAGTTATCTCAGCGGTTAACTCGCCATTTGTTAAATAAGGCACTACACCCATAATGGCTACGCTACCGGCTTCGTCAACCGCAACAGCAGAAACAGCAATTGTTTCCTCTGATGTATTATCCTCGATAAACCCATTATCATCTGTATAAGCAACCTTAACACTTACCTTTTGACCTAAAAGTGATGCATCAACTGTAAAGGTGCTCTCTATTGCGCCATCTATCTCTTGAGCGTCAGCAAGCCATTGATAAGTGATATCTCCTGTCGCCCCATCGGTATCATTAATTTCTGCTGTTAAAGTATTTCCAACAGTTGGCGTGCCGCTAATTGTAACTTCGCCTTCTGAGTTTGTTCGTGCGACAACCTCTGTACCGGCTGAAGTTACAGACTCGTTAAACCCACGGCTATCTTCAAAAGATGCACTAACTGTAATAACTGTACCAAACTGTGCGTCTGTTAACGTGAGCGTTGAAAGTGCTTCATCAGCAATTTCTACGTCATCTGCAAACCATTTATAAGTTACTGTATCGCCATCAAAGCCATTGTCGTCAGCTACATTAGCAGTTAGTTGCGAACCAACTAGTGCGTCACCTGTAATAGTTAAACTTGCAGGAAATGCGATTGCGGCAACATCTGCGGTTGGTTCTGTAATATGCGATTCATTAATACCGCCATCATCTGTATAAAGCCCTTGAACTGTAATTGGTAACCCTATCTGATCGTCAGTCAATGTAAATGAAGCGCTATTTGCACCAGCAATTGCCTCACCATCTGCATACCAGTAGTAAGTCACGTCACCTGAGATACCATCAGGGTCACTAACTTCAGCTGTTAATGTTTGTCCGCTTGTAACAGTTCCACTAAGAGCAATAGAGCCCAAGTTGTTGTCATTGTTGTTTGAGTTTGTGTCACAACCAACGATTGCTGCTGCAATAGCGCATAGCGCAAAATGTTTGAATTTCATGGTGGCTCTATTCTCCAAATTTATAGTTTTAATATTTGGCTATCTATTGTGTGTGTTACCAAATAAATCATGTGTTTATTACCAAATTCATTTGAATTGCAAATAAATTGTTAACCAACTTGGTAATATAACCACAATAAAATAAGTTTTTCCACTATCCCAACCTAATTAAACAACAATAAATAAACACCAAGTTAACTTTGGGCTTTTATTGTTGGTTAAAAATTGAATTCAATTGTGAAAAATAACGTTGAAGATACATAGCCTTATAGTAAAAACTTAGTTTTATATAGGGTTTAGAAGGTAATATTATTAAATATATGTGAAGTATTCTTATTTGAAGACAATAAGAAAAGAAGTGAGTTTGTCTAAAGAGGATGATTTACAAAGAGAATTAAAATTAAAGGTAAAAAGGGGCAATTTTCTTACCCCTTTTTTTGAGTGCTGTTTTATAACATGGCGTTATTATAAAACTCTACAGGCTCATTTGAACCCAAAGCTACAGGCACACGCTGGTGCAAGCTAGTGGGCGCAATATCTAAAATTCGCGCTCCTCTAGAGGTTGCTTTACCACCTGCGTTTTCAACTAAAAGTGCTAACGGGTTTGCTTCATAAAGCAGTCTTATTTTTCCGTTATCGTTACCACTGCGTTTATCTTGTGGATACAAAAATAACCCGCCTCGGCATAAAATACGATGAACGTCACCTACCATCGCTGCATTCCAACGCATTGAGCTTTTTTCAAAGCTTTCACAGGTGTATAGCAATTTATCAAAATACACTTGTGTTGGTTCGTCCCAGTAACGGTAGTTAGCCATATTTACGGCAAATTCGCGACTTTGTTCTGGCACACTTAACTGCTTGTTTGTCAGTAAGTAACCGCCATGTGTTGAGTCTAACGTATAACAACGCGTAGGACCGCCAGTACTCATTACAAGTAATGATGAAGGGCCGTATAACACATAGCCTGCACACACTTGATTTACACCGGGCTGACTAAATTGCTCGTCGCTATCAAAAGGAACATCATCACGGGCTAAGTAAATAGTAAATATAGTGCCTATTTGCCCATTAACATCAATATTAGAAGAGCCATCTAACGGGTCAAAAGCAACAATAAACTTACCTTCAGGGTGGCCGCATACCGCATGATCTTCTTCCTCTGATGCAACAGAACGTACGCTGCTATCATCAAGTAGGATGTCTTTAAGTAGTTGGTTTGCGATTACATCAAGCTTTTTTTGAACTTCACCTTGAACGTTTTCATTCAAAGTTGAGCCTAAAACACCGGCTAATTCACCTTGGCTTACTCGAAAAGCAATTTCTTTACTGGTCGCTAAAATTGTGCGAATAAGTAAAATAAGATCGGTATCTACACCGTCTTCTTTCAATACTGTATTTAATCTTTTCATGCGCTATACCTGTTTACACAATTTAGATCGTCAAAGCATTGCTCTAGCCTTGCAACCATACTTTGCTCTGAATGACGCAACCATACACGAGGGTCATAGTATTTCTTGTTTGGCTTATCATCCCCGTCAGGGTTACCAATTTGCCCTTGTAGGTATGCTTGCTTGTCTTTGTAGTAATCTAAAATACCTGTCCAACACGCCCACTGCGTATCGGTATCAATATTCATCTTCACTACACCATACGTTAAAGACTCTGCAATTTTACTGTACTCAGAACCACTACCACCATGAAAAACAAAGTTAATTGAGTTACTTGGTAGATTAAATTTTTCTGATACGTAAGCTTGTGAATCTTTTAAAATAGTTGGCGTAAGAACAACGTTACCCGGTTTATATACTCCATGAACATTGCCAAAAGAGGCTGCAATTATAAAGTTAGGGCTAATACGACTTAAGCGTTCGTAAGCAAATGCAACATCTTCAGGTTGAGTATATAAAGCAGAACTATCTAAGTGTGAGTTATCAACACCGTCTTCTTCGCCACCCGTGCAACCAAGCTCAATTTCAAGCGTCATACCTATTTTTGCCATACGCGTTAAGTAACGTTCACAAATTTCGATATTTTCTTCTAAAGGCTCTTCTGACAGATCAATCATATGTGAGCTAAACAATGGTTTGCCAGTCAGTTCAAAGTGTCTTTCACCTTCATCAAGCAAACCATCAATCCAAGGTAGTAGCTTTTTAGCTGCGTGATCAGTGTGAAGCATCACTGCTACTTCATAATGTGCTGCCACTGAATGTACATATCTTGCAGCACTTACCGCCCCAAGCACAGCTGATTGTTGCTCTGGTAAAGATAAGCTTTTACCACAAAAAAATTGTGCTCCACCATTAGAAAGCTGAATAATAACGGGCGAGTTTTTCTTTTTAGCAGCTTCTAGCGTCGCATTAATAGATGTTGTACTAACAACATTTACCGCTGGCAAAGCATATTGATGTGTACGTGCATGCTCGTACACAGCACTTACTTCGTCGCCAACGATTACGCCTGGTAGTATTGTTGGGGCTAAATAATTCATTTATGAAATCCTTTCTATTTTAAAGCCTGGATACAAGAATCAGTAATTGCTTGCCAATTTTCTTGTTCAACCCATTCTTTTTTCGCTATCCAAGTACCGCCAACGGCGAATACATTATTTAAAGAAAGATAGTCCATTTTGTTACTTTCGCTAACGCCACCTGTAGGACAAAAGCTGACTGCTCTAAATACTGACGACACAGCTGACACAAAAGGAGCGCCACCAGCAAGCGATGCTGGGAATAATTTTTGCTCTTCAAAGCCATACTCAAGCGCCATTAAAATATCACCGGTGTTTGATACACCAGGAAGTACCGGCACATTACATTTAGCAAGTGCTTCAAGTAACGTAGGAGACACCGCTGGGGTTACAATAAAATCAGAACCCGCTTCAAGTGCTTGCTCCAAAATATCAGTATTGATGACTGTCCCTGCACCTACTTTTAGCTCAGGCACCTGTGCTTTAATAGCTTTTAATGCCTCTATTGATGCCTCTGTTCTTAGCACTACTTCAACTAAAGTAAGCCCAGCATTGGCCATAGCTTTCGCTATTTGAACACCTTGCTCTGGAGTATCTGCTTGAATTATAGGTAGCAGTGTTTGTCCTGCCATAAGTTCAGAAAAGCGAGTCATAACGTTGTTCCTTTATAAAAAGTAATGCGGCCGAGGTATGGCGGCCTTTAATGTTTAATTATTTTGTTATACCAATTGCATTAAATTAATGAGCTATTATAGCGATAAGAAAGTAGCTCAATAACAAGGCTAAAATTATGATACATAGTTGCTCTATATAAATAATTTTTAACGTAGTTAGTGAGTTATTTAATACGCTAAGGTGATCATGTTTTTAATAAAATTGGTATCACATGCCTGCTTCAGCCATTGCTAGCTGAAATATATCTTTTGGAGCAATAGCACCTGGTTGCTGTATAACAGTCCCTGCCGCTTTTGCAGCAAGTTGCACGGCACTTGAAATTGATTTATCAGATAAACGTGCACCTAAGTAAACACCGTTAAAGGCATCGCCTGCTGATGTTGTATCTACAACGTTTTTGACCGGTACAATAGTGTGACTTTGAAGCGTATCGCCCTCTTTTGTCACTACCGATTCAGGGCCATTTTTAACAACAATTTCTTCAATTTGGTAAGGCTTTAAATATTCAACAACTGCTTCTACGCTATGAACGCCATAAAGTGTTGTTAAATCTTCAACGCCTGGTAGGGTAATATCTGCAAACGTAAAGGCTAAATGATACTGCTCTTTTGTTTCCTCTACACTATTCCACAAACGTGCTCTGTAGTTAGGATCAAAAACGATTTTAACCCCAGCATCTTTAAGCTGCTTTACAACTTTCCAAAAGTCTTCACGTGCACTTTCTTCAATTATTGCTAATGAAATTCCTGAAAAGAAAAACATATCACCTTGGCTAAGCTGCTCGAGTGCATCAGCATCTAAAAAATCAACAACCTTTTTAGCTGCAGAATCATTGCGCCAATAAATAAAGCTACGCTCACCATGCTCATCAGTTTCTATGTAGTACATACCAGGTACTTTGGTGTCGTGAGCAAATACAAGTTGCGTATTTATTTGTTCACTCTCAAAGCGTTCTAGCATTTTTTTACTTAAATTATCTTGACCTAAAGCCGTAACAACCGAAGTAGTAACCTGCGGGAAGCAACGTTTTAAATACACTGCAGAAT
This sequence comes from Pseudoalteromonas sp. SG45-1, assembly GCF_014164135.1. Taxonomy (NCBI): domain Bacteria; kingdom Pseudomonadati; phylum Pseudomonadota; class Gammaproteobacteria; order Alteromonadales; family Pseudoalteromonadaceae; genus Pseudoalteromonas; species Pseudoalteromonas sp. SG45-1. The sequence goes on along the minus strand of NZ_JACJEP010000001.1, from coordinate 504,465 downwards.
TATAAACATCGCCTGCAAATGATTGGTGCAGTGTTGCCGCGCTCATAGCTCTAAGCTCGACCATGCATTCACCGATAAAGTAAATATTTTTCATCTTGGAAGTTACCCTATGTAGTTAACTGCTATGCACATATACAAAATATGTTGGCATAGCAGTTATTATCTAGATTATTGAGGCTTTTTAAGAGGTTCTATTTTTGGAATTAAAATCCAAACAGCTGCCATTGCAATGATGGCCAAAGAAGCACCAATTACAAATGCTGGTGTGTAGTTACCATCAGCAGTAAGAAAAGGTACTAGCGATGTAAGACCTACAGCACCAAGCTTTGCCGCCATACCAGAAAAACCTGATAATGTACCCACTGCTTTTTTACCTAACAAATCACTTGGTAGTGTTTGCACGTTACCAATTGCAGTTTGAAAACCAAATAAGATAACAGCCATAATTAGTACCGCTGTTGTTGGTCCGCCTGGATTTGCCATTGCAAGTAGCGCTGGTAACATAATTAAACAACCCAGCGTAATAGTAAGCTTACGTGTTTTATCTGTATTCCAACCTGCTTTGAGTCGATTTTGAGCCAATAAACCACCAAACCAAGCACCAAACATAGCGCCAACATAAGGTACCCAACCGTATATACCAATAGATTTAACATCCATGCCGTATACTTCGTTTAGGTAAATAGGGATCCAAAATACAAATAACCACCAAATTGGGTCAATTGCGGCAGAGGCAATGATTACACCCCAGCTTTGCTTACGAGAAAGTAACTCAGCAGTTGTAGGGTTATATTCCTCTTCGTCTTCACCAGTTACATCACCGTTGTCATCAACACGTCTTTGACCCGTTAAGATATATTCACGTTCTTCGGCAGTCAGCCAAGGATGTGAGCTAGGCGGTGCTTTAACTAAAATTAACCATGGAACTAACCAAAGGAAACCTAATGCACCAACAAAAACAAACACCATTTGCCAGCTAAAGTAGATAGTTAAATAAGCAATTAAAGGAATAGCAATAATGCCACCAATTGCGGCGCCAGAGTTAAAAATACCCTGTGCTAAAGCACGTTCTTTAGTAGGGAACCATTCTGCGTTACCTTTAGCTGCACCAGGCCAGTTACCGGCTTCTGCTACACCTAAGATTGCGCGAAAAATACTAAGACTAAGTACACCTTGTGCAAATGCATGCGCAACGGTTGCAATAGACCAAACACCTATTGATAGTACAAAACCGAAGCGTGTGCCCACCCAGTCAAATATTTTACCAAAGATTGCCTGACCAAATGCATAAGCAAATACAAACACAATAGAAATATTAGCGTATATTTGTTTGCGTTCTAGCGCTGATTCATCAGGAAATAAATCTTCAACAATGTCCGGCCAAAGCACACTAAGTGCTTGGCGGTCGATATAGTTAATAATGGTAGCTAGCGCTATTAGCGCTATAACCCACCAACGTAAGCCTTTAAGTTGCATAATTAATCCTCAAGAAAGTCTTCACGCGCTGGGCTAAAAGTATCAATCAGGATTCCGCCTGTTGGGCAGGTAGCTCCATGATCAGCAAACGGTGGGATTAAGCAGCTATCACCCGGTTTTAAGATTTTAGTTACGCCATCAATGTTAAAGTGAAACTCACCTTCAACAACATACGTTACTTGAGAATGTCTGTGAGCATGGTTATAACCAATAGCCCCTTTCTCAAACCAAATTTTAACAGCCATTAGCTCTTCGTTATAACCTAGCATTTGACGTTTTAGACCATTTCCTAAGTCTTCAATTTCGGTCTCGTTACCAAATGAAAAGTTTGCGCTTTGCTTTTGCATCCTATTTACTCCTGATTATTGTTCATCATATAAACGCCTAATCGGCCATTTAAAGTGAACTCTTTATTTTGATAATTGAATGTGTTTTTAGCTGATGTTTGTGCTTTATTAATTGCCACTAAATATGAGTTGCCTTTAATATCAAGTTCAACAAGTGTTAAATCGCCCTGCTGACTATATTCAAGCTTTGTAACTCGACTAACAGCTTCTAGGGTATATTCTTTACTTGGGTTGTACTCACCATGTGGCTCTAATACAGATATAAACTTATGTTGCTTTTGACCCTCAACACGACGAATAAAACCATTTTCGTTGCGTAAATTAAAGTGAGGGTCATTTGCGCCTATTTGAGTAAACAAGAAAGACTCATCACCTTTTACCAAGCTCGTTTGCGTATAAAAACGACCATTTTCGTTTAGCCACGTTACTTTAGCTAAACCACTTTGAGGTTGCGCTTGAGCTTTAAGCCATAAATGTTGGTAGCCATTTTTAGTACCTAGCGCAGACAGCTGCGTTGCATTTGCTTTTAACTCAAAGCTGGTATCGATAAGCTGACCTTTATAATGCAAAGGCAGGTCAAGCTGATGCGCTTTATTTGCAACAACATCAAATATATCAAGTGCAACTGTGCTTTGTAGTTCAGGTAAGTTAATAAGTGCAAGCGTACGCTCAAGATCAACGCCTTTATAAGCTGTGCTTATTTCGCCGCTTGAAACCGTGCCGTATTCATTCGTTTCGAAAAAGTTAAGTGTAGGGTAATTACTATTTCCTACTTCAACATTTGCATTAAAATGCGTTGTTTCGTCAACCACTACCGTATTGTGCGCAACAGTGTGTTTAGCGTAAGTTTCGTTTTCAGGTAAATAACGACCGCCGTATTTAGCTTCTACATTTAAAAAACGTGCTGCGCCATAATCAGATACAATTTCATTTCCGTGGTCGTAAAACTGCCATGTTAATTTATCAAAATGACCATGGCCCAAACCTTGTGCAGCAGGTTTAAACAGTAGCGCTTGATCGCCACCTACCTGCGTTCTCATTACAACTAGAGCACCTTGTTTACCGTCATTACCATCACCGAAGGCAACGGATTTAAACGAATAAGGTTTTGCCATGTTGTTATCAAGTGCTTGAGCTACTTTTAGCCCATCACCAGAGAGAATTATTTGGTCTTGTTGCTTAGCAATATCTAAATAACCTGCATCGTTGGTTAAGCCATACGCTGCCGTTACCCCATTTACTAACTCAATGGTATCGATGCCTTTACTTTTTATTGCATCGTTAATTGGGAAGAACAAACCGTTGTAGCTAAGTTGAATCGTCGTATCAATCGCTTTTAATAATATGCCATCGCGATATTCAAAGATTTTTCGTTGTGGTTCGTTGTTTTCAATCGCTTTAGCAAACGTTACAAATGGTAATAGTGCAAAGCGTTGATAGTAAGGACCTTCGTTATAGTAACCTTGTGGTGAAAACAGCATCTCTAGCTGCTTAATAAAGCCACCCTTACCCGACTTTTCTAAATCGTATAATGATTTTTCTACCCACTCAGGTTCGCCTAATACATACCCTGCCATGCCAACACCCGCTGTTGCCCATGTTCCATGGTTATGTACTTTATTAAATGTAGACGGTTGGCCTACAGATGTGAACAACGAAACAGGACGGAGTAAGTCATTCTCGATTGTTTTAATATTATCGGCATTTAACGAGTCATGAATTAGATCATAAGCTTGTATTGTGTACACAAGCCACATTGCTTCATTTAGGCTTTGCCAAAAAAACTTACCTGGATTTTGCGAGTCCATTTTACGTTTTGGATGCAGACCAAGCGTTGGGTATAATTTTGCATACTCAAGCAACATATCACGTACATAGTTAGCGTATTTATCATCTTGGCTTAATTGATAAATAATGCCCGCGTTGTACATAAGTTGATAATTTTTCTTATGGCGCTCATGTGTATAACCACCACCGCCATCTTTTGGAACTGGTACAGTGATAGGCTGTGCAATTTGTTCATCTACTTGCGTTTTTAGCGATTCAAATGCAGTAGCAAACTTTGTGCTACCGTTGCTACTAATTGCTTGGCGCATTTGCTTAACATCATCAGTAGTAATCACTAAGTTTGGGTGCGCTGCATGCGCCTCCAGTGATGTAAGTAATGTAATTGCAGCTACAGCAGCTATTTTAAAACGTGTTTGGCATTTTAATAAGTACATAGTATTTACCCTGCCTTATTTAAAATGTTGTTATTTTTTAATACTGCCGTGTGTGGGCCTTTAACTCTTAACTCTTTAACGCTTGGTGCTTTAGTGGCATCAAATGTATTGCCTGAGATTTCAGTTTTAGGCTCGCCTACTGTGTGCTCTACAACAATAGGAGCAGATTTAACAAATTTATTATCTTTAATATTAGTAACCTGAACACCGTGAACATAAATGCTCGCTTGCTCTTTGTTACGCTTACCAAGGCCAACGTTATTAAGCGTGTTACTTGTCATTTCAAAATGAGGACCAAATGTACTTTCATCAGTACCACCACGGTAAAGCTTAAGTACACCGCCTTCTACATTATTAAATGTATTATTATTTACAATGACGTATTCCGCGTTATAAACACCTAAGTCTTCAATTTCAGTATTTAGACGTAAAATGTCACCTGTTACTGTATTAAAGGTATTACCTGTAACAATAATTTCGTCAGCCATTGCACCTTTACCAGTGATAAAGAAATGGAATGAATGATTAATATCTAAAGCATTTAACTCTGAGTTGGTCATTACAAAGCGGTAATTATCAACCATACCCCATTTTTGCGTACGAACAATGCTGTTACCTATTGCATCTGGCGCGTTTTCACCTGAAATTGATAAACCATCTAGTTTTAAGCTGCCGCCATCATGTATTTCAAACAAGGTAGAGCGTTGAAAAGTAAGTTTAGACTTTGTGTTCTGCTTTGCTTTAATTGTCAACGTTTTATCAATTTTAACCAGTTTAGACACATCATACTGGCCAGGCGCTAGTTCTAGAACATCGCCCGACTCTGCATTATCAATAGCATCTAGTAATGCACTTACATCAGCTTTAACAGAATGTGTCTTACCAGAATCAAAATCAACTAAAGCAGGTACTTTTGCATACCAACTAACACCGGTATCTTCTTTTTTAAGTACTTTTAAATCGCGCTTTGCACCTACATTTAAACTTTTAGAGGTTGAGTAAAGTAGACCATTACTTGCTTTTTCAAGCGTGATTTTTTCTTTTTTTACACCGTACGTTAGCTCAGAAAGCACTTTTGTATCTGCAATGTTGTTACTTAATACTAACCCACTTACATCGTCGAATGTTGTAAATGGCTGTTCACCATCTTGGTTTATGATTAAATTGTTTTTCATTACGCTATTTTTTGGAGCTGCGCTACGCTCAGCATCGCTACCTGCAGCAAGTTGAATATGACGCACATTTATAAATGTGTTGTTTTCAATCGTCGCATTTTCTACTTGGTGATAACGATTAATAGATGAATTTGGTACGCCGTTCATCACAGTAAAACCACTGCCAAAACGATAGCCTGTTAGGCCTTGTAGGTAGTTATTTCTTACAATTTGATCTTTATTGATAACGCGGATACCACCTGTGTGATCAACACCATTACCAATGAAGATATTTTCTTCTATAAGATTGCCGTTACCATGGCGCAGCGTTAATGTACCGCGCGCTTCATAAAATACGTTATTACGAAGGATGTTTTTACCTGATTTAACCGAAACAATTTCTACTTCACCATTGGTACGTTCAAAGTAATTATTTTCAACCAATGTATGCGAATCAGTTAGTGAGTAATGGCTTGTGCCAATACGCAGGGTTTCACCACCGTTAGAACCAAAAGTAGGACGGTAGCCAAAATAGTTGTTATCTATACGATGATAGTTTTCTTGGCTTGCTTTAGTGTTTAAACGAACAGCAACTGTCACACCTTTATTTCGTTTGCCAACTAAATGACTATGATCAAAGCGGTTATGTTGTCCATATAAGGCAACCCAATAATCAGACTCTCGTTTGTCTGGATTACTGTAATTATCGATTACTGTTTGAGTAACTCGTGAATTGTAGGCTAATTCATTTTTATTTTTACGAAATTCTATTACAGCTGAGCTCGGTGTGTAGCCGTCTTTAAATACTAAACCAGAAGCTTCAAGGTATTTACCTGCAAGTCTTAGGTTAGATTGACCTGATAGAATTACTTTTCCGTTAGTTTCAGCGGTTAATATAATAGGAGAGTTTTTTGTACCTTGGCCTTCAAGTAAAATTTCGAAGTCAGACCAAGTACCATTTTTAAGTACTACTTTGTCGCCAGCAACTAGATTAGCTGCGATATCATTAAAAGCTTGTTTATTTTCTATAAAATAATCTTTGGCCGCTACTTGTGTGGATATGCAACCGATGAGAACTAGACTAAGCTTTATTGTATTAATCAAACGCATAGTTAACTCTTTTTCGTTGTGACTGAAAGTAGTGCTTCATCAGAATTAAAAAAAGCTGACATTGCACAAAGACTTTAGTCAATTGGTGTCATGTGTGTTAAAGCGCTTTAAGTTAAAGCTCAAAGCGCTCAATAAGGTCGAGAAGTATTACTTTTCTAACTTTTTGAAGTAATCAAAAATTTCAGGAACGTTACCTTGACCCATACCAGCGTCAAACGCTGCTTGTAGGTTAGCTGATGAACCTTCAGCGATTTTTGATTCAGTACCTAGGTCTTCTACCATTTGTAGGAAGTAGCCTAAATCTTTGTTTGCATTAGCAATCGAGAAACCAAGGTCGCTAACATTATCAACTGCATAGTTTTTACAAAATTGCATAAACGGTGAGTTAGATGGGCCAGTCGACATAATGTCGAAAAGTTGTTGACGGTCAACACCAGCAAGCTCTGCCACTGCAAATGCTTGTGACATAGCACATACTGTCGTCATGCCCATGAAGTTGTTGATAAGCTTAGTTGTATGACCTGCACCTAGCTCGCCAAGATGGAAAACGTTTTCACCTTGATCTTCCAGTACTGGTTTAACTTTATTGAATGTATCAATATCGCCTGCAGCCATAATGTTTAAAAGGCCGTCTTTAGCATGTGCTGGTGTACGACCTAGTGGCGCGTCGATCATGCCTGCGCCTTTAGCTGCTAAATCAGCACCAATTTTTTTAGTAGATGATGGGATAGAAGTACCAAAATCAACTAATACTGCACCTTCTTTAATACCCGCTAGGATACCGTCTTCTGCGTAAACAATTTTTTCTACAACGGCAGACGTTGTAAGACAAAACATAACAATATCTGAACCTTCAGCTAGCTCTTTTGCAGTGCTTGCTGTTTTTGCGCCTCTAGCAACACATGCTGCAACCGCATCTTTGCTAAGGTCCATAACAATTAGCTCATAGCCTTTGTTTTGTAAATTTTCGGCCATGTTGCCGCCCATTAAGCCTAAGCCGATGAAACCGATGACTGGTTTTGACATGAATAACTCCTAAATATGTGGCGCATACTTTTATAAGAACAAGTAAAATTTACTCTATAAATACGCTGTGTCTTTTGTTTCAATTTGTAGAGTAACTTTAAGCTTGAGTTATTTATAAATTAACCTGTGCAAAACGTAACTCTGATTAATTACCAATACATTGCATTCACTCAAACCAAGCAACTTACCAATTGGTATGCAAAAACTGTATTACCATACGACTTTTTTGTCAACCAATAAGTTAACCAAGCAAACGCCACATTTTTACAAATTACACAAGAATTAATTTAATATCCTATTAAAACATGTGGTTATATATCAACAGCACAATTAAGCAAAGGTTAACTTTTGTTGAACAATCAGTAACTTTTTTTACACTAATAGGTTGACCAATAATTGAGTACTGGTTATTTAAGCATCCAAAATTTAATAAAATGATTCATTAATTGGTAATTTATAAAGGTCGAACTCAAACTGTTTTAAGCCCACTCTCATATTAAGGTTGTGATTTATATGTAATGCCTACATATATGGCTAATACATATAGCCCCCCTAAAACGCGCTTAATAATAGCGCTTAGTTAAAAATACCCTTAACTTTGAATAAATAACTAAAGGAACTAAAAATGCGTTTATTACATACTATGCTTCGTGTAGCCGATTTGGATAAATCAATTGCTTTTTATACTGAAATATTAGGTATGAAAGAATTACGCAGAGCTGATAACAGTGAATACAGATACACTCTTGCCTTTGTTGGATATGGCGACGAAGCAGATAACACAGTATTAGAGCTAACTTATAACTGGGACGAGGATAGCTACGACCTTGGTAATGGATATGGTCATATTGCTATTGAGTTTGATGATATTTACAAAGCATGTGCAGATATTAAAGCTGCTGGTGGCAATGTAAGCCGTGAACCAGGGCCTGTAAAAGGCGGTACTACTGAAATTGCTTTTGTAAAAGACCCAGATGGCTATGCAATTGAGTTAATTCAGAAAAAAGAAGACATGAGTAAATTTTAAATTACTTAATAACTAATTTAAGTTATAACAATTTGCTTAATGCCAATCTGCTTATATATGGGGTCTATTTAACGTTAAGAAAATTACGCTAGAACTAGGCCAAAATTTTTGTATCCAGTTGTTCTAAATAAAAAATTTTTAACGACGTTATAGTGCAATTTAATTCGTTAAATTGATCAAAGATTTATGCTGGTTGGTATAACTATGGAGAGGTTTAATTTTATATATAGTTCAAATGGTTATGCAGATTGGTATTAAATAAAAGGTGCTTTGCAGCACCTTTTTTTAACGCAACTGACTATCTTTACTACCACGCCTATTAAACGATTTAGCGCTGGTACCATTGCCTTCTATTTCAGCTTGGCATGCAACACAGTAGCGAACTCCTGGTAGCGCGAGCCTTCGTGCTTGTGGGATTTTTTCATCGCACTCGTCACATAGCTCAGCACTTGCACCAGATATTAAATTGCTTCTTGCATACTGTACGGCGTCGTTAACACTTGCATCAATTTGATCTTGAATTGCACCGTCTCGTGCCCATCCACTTGCCATAAATCCTCCTAATAAAGTTGGATGTTTAAATTTATGCTACCAAATTGAATCTTTATAAGTACTGAATAATAAAGCTAGGAATGGGGTGTTATTTGAAGGCTTCAACTATAAAACTATATTTTACATCTAAAGAAAGACGCTGTAGTTGCTCCCTGTAATCTACTTTCAAAAAGATCAACACTCTAAAATCAGGCAAAAAAAAGCAGCTAAAAAAGCTGCTTTGTAATTCTAATTATTTATTTAAATATTAAAGGCTGTAATCAACAACCTTCATGCCTAATTTTTCAAGCTCAGGGCGAAGTGTTTTAGCATCACCCACTACTAAATAAATCATATCTTTAGTGTTTAAGTGTTTTTTAGCTAAGGCGTTAACTTCTTCTTTGCTAATATTGCTAACAATCTCATTTCTTTCTTTTACAAAGCTAGGTTTTAAATCGAACTCTAATATTTGTGCTAAAAAGCCAAGTTTTGCATTAGGCGTTTCGTATTTAAGCGCATCTTTTTGATTGATAGCTTTACGCATAAACATAAGCTCTTCATCCGTGACACCGTTTTGAGCATAGTTATTAAGCTCATTAGTAAACTCTGTAATAGACGCTGCAGTAGAGTCGGCTCTCACCGCTGCAGAAGCTGTAAAGCCGCCTGATGTTTTATCACCCCAAAAACGAGAGCGAGCACCGTAAGTGTAGCCTTTATCTTCTCGTAAATTTAGATTGATACGGCTGTTAAACGTGCCACCAAATGCAAAGTTCATTAAGTTAGCTTTAAAAAACTCACCAGTAATGTCTTCAACCATATCGCGTTTACCAATACGAATTTCTGATTGAGGGGCATCTGGTTTATCTACAAGATAAATGACATTAGTTTCTACTTTAGGTTCACTGAAATCAACAGTAACTGGGCTCGATTTACCTTGCCAGTTTGCAAGTGTAGCTTTAACCTTTGGCTCAATTGTTGACTCTTTTAAATCAGAAACAATAATGACTTGCGCGCCTTGTGGTTTAAAGTTTGCGTTATAAAAAGCTTTAACGTCATCTAATGTAATAGCCTCAATACTATTAAGCGTTCCAGTACTTGGAAGTGCAGCTATATTGTCGCCATATAGTAATTTGCTGTATGTATTAGATGCTAAATACCCTGCATCCTTCATTGAATGTTGAATATTTTGAATGATTTGCTTTTTATTACGCTCAAAGTCATCGGCATTAAATGCTGGTTTAAATAATTTCTCTTCAACAAGCTTTAGCGTTGCATCTACATTTTTAGTTAAGCTAGAAACATACACATTTGTATGTGTTTTGTCTGAGTAGATACTTACCTGGCTACCCAGTTTTTCAAGCGCGTTACTCATTTGCTCTGTAGTGTAGTTTTGCGTTGACTCGCTCATTAACGATGCAGTCATTGACGATAAACCCACTTTACTAGCTTGCTCATTATACAAGCCACCCGGAACTTTAATGAAAATAGCGGTGGTTGGCGTTTCTGTACTTTGCGTACCTAATATTTTAATACCGTTTTCGGTCTTAGTTTGCCAAAGAGAAGGAACATCAACAGCAGGATTTGCGCCGGCTACAGGGTGAATACTTCGATCAAATGTATCAACAGCTCTTCGTGCTACTAAATCATCAGCTGAAGTTGTAGATGGACCTCCAAAATCATGCGCTTTAGGCGTAAAGTTATCTGGGGCAGCTATAAGTTGAGTTTGACCTTCTGGCACAACACTCATAATAACGGCAGATTTACCTTTGATATATTGATTAAAAACACGCATAACATCAGCTTTTGTAACTTTGTTATAACGTGCAATCTCATCTTTAGCTGAGTTTGGGTTACCTGTAAACGTTTCAGATGCGGCTAGTTGAGAGACTTTTCCTGATACGCTTTGCAGACCAAAAATTGCACCTGACTCTATTTTAGCTTTTACTTTATCTAAATCATCTTGTGTAACGCCACGCTCTTCAAATTCAACAAATGAATCACGAATGATTTTTTCCATATCAGCTAACGTTTTCCCTGCTGTAGGATTTGGTAAAGCATAAAGACTAATTGAACACGCTAACTCTTGACATGGATGATTTGCACTTGCTTGAACAGCAAGTTGAGTTTTAACTAGGTTTTTGTATAGTAGTGAATTATTACCTCCACCTAATATTTCAGCAAGTATATCAAGAGGTGCTTCATCTTCAGAGCGAGCATAAGTCGTTGGGAAACTCATACTTAATAAAGGTAAGTGAACCTTATCTTCCATTGAAATATATCTATCAGCATCTAGTATTACAGCTGTTTTTTCAACTTTAGGTATTTCAGGACCTTTTGGGATTGGTGCAAAGTATTTAGTAACTAATGGCAGTATTTCATTAGCGTTGATGTCACCACCGATGGTAAGCGTTGCATTATTTGGTCCGTACCATTTTAAAAAGAATGCTTTTAAATCATTTACATTTACGCGATTTAAATCGTCCATAAAACCAATTACAGGCCATGAATATGGATGGCCGTCTGGATACATCGCTTGAGCAACACGTTCACCTAAACGACCATAAGGGCGATTATCAACACGTTGGCCGCGCTCATTTTTTACTGTTTCGCGTTGTACTTCAAATTTTTCTTGGGTTACAGCATCGAGTAAAAAGCCCATTCGATCAGCTTCTAGCCACAACATTTTTTCTAATTGATTTACAGGTACTGTTTCAAAATAATTTGTTCTATCTGAGTTAGTTGTACCATTTAAAGTACCGCCTGCTTCAGATATTATTTTAAAATGTTCCTCATCAGCAACATTCTCTGAACCTTGAAACATCATATGCTCAAAAAAGTGAGCAAAGCCTGACTTACCCAACTCTTCGCGAGCAGAACCAACGTGGTATGTTACATCAACGTGTACTAAGGGATCTGAATGATCCTCATGCACAATTACAGTTAAACCGTTATCTAGTTTATATTTTTTATACGGTATGTTGATTTCACCTGCATTAGATTTCACTGATTCAATAAGTGTAACGCCAGGAATTGATGTTTCTGTAACAATATTTTTATCAATAGCTTGAGTTGGGCTATTACATGCAGCCAACCCTGATGCAAGTAAAACAGCAAGTGCAATTTTTGTGAGTTTCATTTTTTAGTCCATATTTAAATTAACTCAATGAGTTTAAAGACTAATTAAAAGTACAACAAGGAATATGGAGCGATTATGGGTTTGGTTTTGTAACAAAGTGTAAATAGATTGATATAAAAATGAAGTATAAAATGAGGGTATTAATTTGTGGTTTTATTCTAATAACACTGCACTTTCCTATCTAAGTAGTAAATGACATATCTAAGAGATTGGTACTCTTGATAACGTCGTGCATAGAGAGTGCGGTGTCACACTACTTTACACAATACTTAAAATAAGTAAGTGGCGTCCCCAAGGGGATTCGAACCCCTGTTACCGCCGTGAAAGGGCGGTGTCCTAGGCCTCTAGACGATGGGGACACATAAATGTGTCACTAGGACAACTGAATTTTTAGACTCGTTT